>NZ_JAYWCU010000164.1:0-15144 GCF_043780375.1 Emticicia sp.
ACCGCTACACCTTTGCTTTTATAATCAACCACAATTTTCTTAATTCGGTCTTCATAAGCTTGTGCTGTGGGGCAGTGTGTGCATGTAAAAACTATGACTAAGGCCTTTGCCGAAGCAAAATCTTTAAGCGAATAAAACTTGCCATCGTAGTTAGGTAGTTTAAAATCAATTGCCTTTGAACCAATTGCTAAAGTAGGCGTTTCTTGGTGAGGAATGGCTTGGGGATGAGCCACAAACTTTGTCTGCGAGAAAGAAAAATAGCCAATTAATAATAAAAATAAGGTAAATAGAGGTTTCATAGAGTTTTGGTTGAATAAGAAATAATTATAAAGAATATTTATTGTCAAAATTAAACAAAAAATCAGTCAAATAATGATACTTTTATAGCGAAAGATAACAATAAATTGAAGAATTATGATAAATTTGTTCTTTAAAATCTTTCAACTCTATAACCCTTCAGATAATGAATTCAAATTTTTCTCGTCGTGATTTTGTAAAGACTTCGGCAGCAGCAGTAGGGGGTATCTCCATTGCTTCTTTGCCCATCGAAACTTATGCAAATTCTTCGGTAGACGATACACTCAAAGTTGCTCTTATTGGCTGTGGTGGACGTGGCACTGGTGCTGCTCTACAAGCACTTACTGTAAAGCAAAATGTAAAATTAGTAGCAATGGCAGATGCTTTTCGTGATAGAATTGACTCTTGCTATCAAAATCTAACCACCGAAAAAGTACCAGGCAAAGGTGTAAAAAATCGGGTAGATGTGCCAGAAGAAAGGAAATTTGTAGGATTTGACGGCTACAAACAAGCTATTGCTTTGGCTGACGTGGTTATCCTGACAACCCCTCCAGGTTTCCGTCCAATTCATTTTGAAGAAGCGGTTCGTCAAGGAAAGCATATTTTCATGGAAAAACCTGTGGCGACTGATGCACCCGGTATTCGTAGAGTTTTGGCAGCTGCTGAAGAAGCTAAAAAGAAAAATTTAAAAATCGTGGTTGGTTTGCAACGTCATTACCAGAAGTCATATATTGAAACCTACAAAAAGGTAATCGATGAAGGCGTTATTGGTGATATAGTAGCTGCTCGTTGCTATTGGAACAATGATGGCGTTTGGGTAAATGAGCGTAAAGCCAGCCAAACCGAAATGGAATATCAGATGCGAAATTGGTATTATTTTGTGTGGCTTTGTGGCGACCATATCAATGAGCAACACATTCATAATCTTGACGTAATCAACTGGTTTAAAGGTGGTTATCCTACTGAGGCTGTTGGAATGGGCGGTCGTCAGGTAAGAACCGATAAGAAATTTGGTGAAATTTATGACCATCATTATGTTGAGTTTAAATATGAAGATGGAATGATTTTATCGAGTCAATGCCGCCATCAGCCAGGAACTGTTTCTGATGTTTCGGAGCATTTGATAGGAACAAAAGGAAAAGCAACGGAAGGTAAAATATTTGATTTAAAAGGTAATAATATTTGGCGACATAAAGGTGAAGGTGACGGAAATCCTTATCAAGTAGAACACGATGTTTTGTTTGATTGTATCGTAAATAATAAGCCAATTAATGATGCCGAAAGAGGTGCAAAAAGTACCATGACGGCAATTATGGGTCGTATGGCTACTTATTCTGGAAAGAAAATTAAGTGGGAAGAAGCCCTAAATTCAGAGATTAATTTAATGCCAGATACCTATACTTGGGATACACTTCCAAAAACTCTGCCTGACAAAGACGGATATTATCAAATTCCAATGCCAGGTAAAACGAAAGTGGTTTAGAGAAGAATTATGAATTTGGGAATTGAAAAACTCGCACTCGTTTAAAAAAATAGCCCCTTGAAATTTTACCTTCAAGGGGTTTCTTTATTGTTTATAGATGAAGTATATTATGTTTTTAAAAATGGTAATCAGTAAGTTATGCGAGTAAAAAATCACTGAATTGAAGCCTATTTTACCAATTCACCGCTCAAACGCATAATAATCAATTCTGAAATTTTAATGTTATAGCGGGCATTTGTCAAACGATTCAATGAAGTATTAAGGCTTCGTTGAGCTTCGTTCAATTCTAAAATTGTTGAACCACCCAATTTGAATTTTTCTAAAGATATTTTCAAGTTTTCGTCTGCTACTTCATTGTTTTCTATCTCCAATTTCAACAATTCTTTGTCGGTTTGATATTGATTATAAGCCCTAACTATGTCTGACTCAATTTGCACCCATAAATCTTCCTCTTGCTTTCTGAAGATTTCAGTATTGATTTTTGAAACCTGAATTTGACGACGTGTTATTTCACCATTGAATATATTCCAAGTTGCAGCTAAACCAATATTCAAACCTACGTTTTGGTTATAAAGAAAAAGTCCTGCGTTGGATTTATTTAATGAGTAACCAAATGAAGAATTAAGAGTAACTCTCGGTAATTTCAAAGCAGCAACTTCTTTTTGAACTATCACACTAATATCGGTTGCTTTTTTTAAAAATTGTAAGTTTTTATTAGCTGTTCTTGACTGACTTTTTAGATCTTCAGTGTTGGAGTCGAACATGATTCCTACGAGTTCCTGCACGTCGAAATCAAGATTTGGCTGTCTTACAAGTAAGTTATTGAGACTTATTTTGGCATTCTTAAGAGCATTTTTGGCTTGTACCAATTGTGTAACCTGGGTATTAAGCTCAGTTTTTGATTGAAGGTAATCAAGTTTAGACCCTTTTCCAAACTGCCAACGTTGGTCAGTAATAGTTAATCTTTCTTCGTAGTATTTTATGACCGTCTGCAAAAATGCTACCGTTTGTTTTTGCCGCATCACTTCATAATATGCTTGCATCACATTGACAACAGTATTTTCCATCATTTGACGGGTCTGCAATTGACTTAGTTGACTTTGACCTTTCAAGCGATCGAGTGTTGCATACATCCTTTTTCCATCATATAGTGTCCAAGCCATTGATACATTGGAAGTGGGAGTATAGCTTTTTCCGAAACGATTTGTTTCTATTCCGTTTGAAAGTTTTTGATTTACTTCGTTGAAAGCAGTTCCCATATTAGCGTTTAAATCTACTCTGGGCATCATCCCTGCATTTCCTCTAAAAACCTGAACATCAGCTACTTCTTGTTGCAGTTTTGCTACTTTTATATCATAACTTTTTTCCAATGCAATGCCTATAGCATTCTCTAAAGTCAGTATTTCTTGAGCATTTGCAAAAACAGGCAATAGGAATAACAATAAAAAATATTTTTTCATAAACAATTGATAATCAGTGATTATTATGGGGACGTATCGCATACGTCCTTGCAGCGGACCTAATTTATATTGCGGGCGTATGCGATACGCCTCTACTTCTCATTTACACCAGCTCTGCCTCATTGGCAATTTCTTCGATTTGTTTCATGCGTTCAAAATTCTTTTTACGAGAAAGAAATGTATAAATCGCAGGAATTACATACAAAGTCAATACTAATGAAAACAAAAGCCCACCCATAATAACGATACCCATTGCCATTCTGCTTTTTCCTGCCGAACCTAATGCAAAAGCAATAGGTGATGCTCCCAGTACGGTTGCAAAACTGGTCATTAAGATTGGACGGAAACGCATGGATGCGGCTTCAATGGCTGCTTCTTTGATGTCCATGCCTTTTTCTCGCAATTGATTGGCAAATTCAACAATTAAAATACCATTTTTAGTAACCAAACCAATGAGCATAATCATACCGATTTGGCTAAAAATATTGAGCGTTTGATTAAAATACCACAACGAAAATACTGCACCTGCCACCGCCAAAGGTACTGTAAGCATGATAATAAAAGGGTCAACGAAACTTTCAAATTGAGCAGAAAGAATCAAATACACCAATATCAAAGCCAAAAGAAACATATAGATTGTGTTGGACGAACTTTCGGAGAAATCTCTTGACGAGCCAGATAAAGCTGTTCGGATAATATCATCACCAAATTTATCTCTGATTTTATCCATTGCTTTTATGCCATCACCAATGGTTTTACCAGGTGCTAAACCTGCCGAAACTGTGGCACTCATGTAACGATTGAAATGATAAAGCTGCGGTGGGCTACTTTCTTCGTTGATCTTAACGATATTGTCTAATTGAATGATTTCGCCACGATTATTTTTTACATAAGAATTTTTCAAATCTAAAGGTTCATCACGGTTTGCACGATCAAACTGTCCGATAACTTGGTATTGTCGTCCATTCATAGTAAAATAACCAAAACGTTGTCCTGCAAACGCTAATTGCATGGTTTGGGCAACATCAGTTACTGAAATACCCATACTTTTAGCTTTTTCACGGTCAATACTAACTTCGAGTTCAGGTTTATTAAATTTCAAATTCAAATCTGAAATCATGAAAGTTGGGTCTTTTGAAACTTCTTCCATGAATTTTGGCACATATTCACGAAGTTTTTCAAAATCAGGAGCTTGAATAACATACTGCACGGGCAAGCCACCTCTTTTATCTAATGCAATAGTTTCTTGTTGAAGTACAAATGCCCTTGCATCAGGCATTTTTTTTGTAATTTTAGTAATTTGGTCGGCAATTTGTTGTTGCGTTCGCTTTCTATCTTTTGGATCGTTCAATACTAATCTCGTAAAACCTGTATTTGCCGCCCCAGAACCCGAAAAGCCAGGTGCTGTCATGGTTACAATTGAGGTAGCTTCTGGAACTGAATCACGAATAGTTTTGCCCAATTTTTGGATATAATTATCGGTAAATTCGAAAGACGAACCTTCGGGTGCTGAAATTTGCAAACGCATTGCACTTCTATCATCGAGCGGAGCTAATTCTTGTTGAAGGTCTTTGCCGAAATACCAAGTCATAGCAAAAGTAAGTAATACCAAAGGAATTGCCACCCAACGGATATTCATAAAACTTGTTAAACGCTTTCTATATCCATTAATTACTCGTTCAAAAAATGGTTCTGTCATCTCATAAAAACGACTGTTTTTTTGATTTTTTCTAACCAAATAAGCATTCAGCATTGGTGTAAGTGTGAGCGAAACAAAAGCTGAAATCAATACGGCGGAAGCCAAAACGATTCCAAATTCTCTGAAAAGTCTTCCTACAAAACCTTCCATAAAGATAACAGGCAAAAACACTGATGCCAATGTGATTGACGTTGAAAGTACGGCAAACATTATTTCGTTCGAACCTTTAATTGCTGCCTCAATGGGCTTCATGCCTTGCTCAATTTTCTTGTAGATATTTTCAGTAACAACGATTCCGTCATCAACTACAAGGCCTGTTGCAAGAACTATGGCGAGAAGTGTAAGTACATTGACCGAAAAGCCAAACAAATACATAACAAAAAATGTCCCAACAAGTGACACGGGAATATCTATAAGAGGACGTATGGCGATAATCCAATCACGGAAAAACAAGAAAATGATAATAACAACCAATCCAATGGCAATCATCAAGGTTTCACCTACTTCTTCAACCGATCGTTTGATAAAAATGGTGTTATCAGACATCATTTCCATTTTGTAATCTTTTGGAAGCTCTTTTTTTATTTCGTCTAAACGATTATTTACTTGTTTTGAAATCTCTAAATAGTTGGCACCAGGCTGCGGAACAATTGCCAATCCGATTGACGGAGTGCCATTGATACGCATAATGGTTTCTTCATTTTCAGCACCGAGTTCGGCACTTCCTATATCTTTAAAACGAATTATTTTTTCACCTACAGTCTTGACTATCAGATTATTAAAATCTTCTTCGCCCTTAAATCTTCCAACAGTTTTTACAGTTAGTTCGGTATTATCTCCTGCTAATTTTCCACTTGGCAATTCTACATTTTCTCTATCGAGTGCTTGTTTTACATCTTGAGTAGTTACGCCTTGTGAAGCTAGTTTAGTGGGGTCCATCCACAGTCGCATTGAATACTTCTTCTGTCCCCAAATCATCACTTGGCTAATTCCTTGAATTGTTTGTAAACGTTGGGCAATGACGTTTTCGGCATAATCACTGATTTCCATGTGGCTTCTGATATCAGACTGCAACATCATGCTCATAATTGGGTCAGAATTGGCATCTGCTTTGGAAACCGTTGGAGGACCATCAATATCTTGAGGCAACTGCCGAACAGCACTTGAAACCTTATCACGCACGTCGTTGGCGGCAGTTTCCATGTCAACACCGATTTCAAATTCGATGGTGATTTGGCTTGAACCGTTATTTGAAGAAGAGTTAATAGATTTGATACCCTCGATTGCATTTAAGGATTTTTCGAGAGGTTCAGTGATTTGAGATTCGATAATATCGGAGTTGGCACCAACATAATTGGTACGAACCGAAACGACAGGCGGGTCAATGGATGGATACTCACGTACACCCAAAAATGTATAGCCAATAGCTCCAAACAAAATGATGAGTAGGTTCATCACTATGGCTAATACAGGACGTTTGATAGAAATGGTTGAAATTGACATTTTAGTCGATGGTCAATGGTCGTCAATAGACCGTAAATTTATTCGGTTTTGGCAATAGTCAATACTAAGTAAAATGACTAATATAGATTTACGAATAACGATTCATAGTTATTGTAAAATGCTTATAATTAAATAATTGATTTTGTTGTTGCCACAAAAATTTACCACAAAGTAAGCTTTTTGGAAATCTAATTTTATTTTGTTTTTAGCAATTAATTACTTGTTTGCTACTGTTTTTGCCTTCACTGGCGAATCCTTTTTCAATGCCATAATTCCACTCACTATTAGAGAATCACCAGCCGAAAGTCCTTTGGTAACTTGAATTCTTTTATCAGTACGTAAACCAGTTTCTACCATTACTTCGGCAGCTTTACCATTTTTTATGATATATACTTTTTTACCTTTCAAGATAGGAACAATGGCTTCGGTCGGAATCATAATTGCTTTTGAAATATCCAAATCAATAGTTACTTTCACAAACATTCCTGGAACGAGTCTATCCGATGGATTTTTAGCTAAGGCTCTGAGTTTTAAAGTACGGAGGTTTGGGTCAATTTTTGGGTCGATTGCTACAATATTTGCATAATAAGCATCTGCTTGACCTTCTACTTCAAACTTTATACCTCTGCCTACTTTGATTAGGGTTGAATATTTTTCAGGAACCGTAAAATCAACTTTAACTGGGTTTGTTTGTACGAGTGTAGCAAGACTTGTAGTTGGTGTAACATACGCACCTTGACTGACATTTTTTAAACCTACTTTACCTGTAAATGGAGCTCTAAGCACTGTTTTCTCAAGATTTGCTGCAATCAATTCTTTGTCGGCATTGAGCGTATTAATTTTATTTGCTGTAATCTCGTATTCTTCTTTACTTATGGCGTTGATGTCCAACAATTTCTTTTGTCGAGCTTCGGTTTGCTTTGCCAATTCTACTTCAAAGTTGAGTTTTTTGAGTTGAGCTTGCAAATCGGTATCTTTTATTTTTGCAATCAATTGACCAGCAGCCACTCGGCTTCCTTCTTTTATATTGAGGGTAATAATTCTGCCCGATGCTTCGGCTCTCAACTCAATTTCTTCATTCGGAAAAATTGTACCCGATGAGGTAACAACATTATCAAGGTCGCCAAAACTTGCTACATATACATTGACACTAATCGGAGGCGTAGAACCTTGCATTCCACCTTTTTCGCCTTTCCCTTTTTCGCCCGATTTAGATGCCGATGGGTTTGCTCCACCACCGCCTTTTTCACCACCAACATCAGGTTTTTTGAATAAGAATATTTTGCCAAGTACCAAGACCGCAACAACAGCAATAATTATAATAACTGTACGCATAGTGAGTATTTACGATTTATTTAATTAGATAATTATACGATTAAAATATTGTTTATTTAATCGAATTAAAAAATCAAAAATTTGAGGGTTTCTTTAAAGATTATTATAATAAGTGTAACAATTTAACACAAAAATATACTTAACTGTTACTAATGTAAAAGTAATTATATAGCTATTAAATAAATAAGCGACATATACGTAATTTCTGCCGACTATTTAAGGAAATGTAGGTTTCGAGAAGTATTGATAATTACTAAAGATATAGATTAAATAGAACGAATATGATAGTAAGCCTAATCCAAAAAATACCTTACAGCCAATTCATAACCTTTTAGCCCAAGACCCGTAATCATACCTTTACAAACCTTAGTCAAGTACGAATGATGGCGAAATGCCTCACGGGTGTGAATATTCGAGATATGCACTTCAACAGCTGGCGTTTTTACCGCCGAAAGTGCATCGGCAATGGCAACTGAAGTGTGCGTATAAGCTCCTGCATTTATAACAATACCATCAAATTCGGTATAACCGTAGCCAATTTCATGGATTTTATCAATAATCGTTCCTTCGTGGTTCGACTGGAAATAATGTAGCGTTATATCAGGAAAAATCGTCTTTAATTCTTCAAAATATTCTTCAAAAGTCAAATTTCCATAAATATGTGGCTCCCGTTTACCCAAAAGATTAAGATTGGGTCCATTGATAATGACGATATTTTTTGACATAAGATGAAAGTATAAAGATAAAAGACTTATTTTGCCATAAAATTAATGTTTTCTTTTGTGAATTGGCAAATCTACATTCAGCATTTTAAAAATTACCTTCGATTGGAGCGTTCAATGTCCGAAAACTCTATTGAAGCATACGTACGTGATGTTCAAAAGCTTAGTCAATTCGCCGATATTGCCGAGCATAAACCTTCTCCCGAAACAATAAACGAACGAGATATTCTTGATTTTTTGGAATATATTGGCAAATTTGGCATTTCGGCAACTTCACAAGCTCGAATTTTATCTGGAATAAAATCGTTTTACAAATATTTATCTCTCGAAAATCTCATTCAAATTGACCCAACGAATTTGATTGAGTCGCCAAAAATTGGTCGAAAATTGCCTGATACATTGTCATTCCCTGAGATTGAAAAAATGCTCGAAATTATCGATCATTCTACGCCCGAAGGTACACGTAACAGAGCTATTTTGGAGGTTTTGTATAGCTGTGGTATGCGGGTATCGGAGTTAATTGATTTAAAATTGACCAATTGTTATTTTGATATTGGCTTTGTGCGGGTTTTCGGGAAAGGTCGGAAAGTTAGACTTGTACCTATCGGTCGAGATGCCATTAAATATACTAAGATTTACTTTGAAACTGTGAGAAATCAGCAAGATGTTAAGCCCGAATCGGAAGATGTAGTATTTTTGAATCGCCGAGGAAATCAGCTCACAAGAGTCATGATATTCTTAATAATTAAGGACTTGGCCGAGCGGGCGGGCATTCATAAAAACATATCACCTCATACCTTTAGGCATTCTTTTGCAACACATCTTATCGAAGGTGGAGCCGATTTGCGAGCCGTACAAGAAATGCTTGGGCATGAGTCAATCACATCCACCGAAATTTACACGCATTTGGATAGGGTTTTTTTGCAAGAAACAATGAAAAGTTTTCATCCAAGAGAAAGTAGGAAGTTAATTTTGAATGAATAATCTTTCATTGCAACAAGTCTATTATATCATTCGCACATTCAAAATTAATATTATGACACAAATAGTTACACTTACCGTCAATCCAGCGATTGATAAAAGTACCAAGTTTTCGGGTTTAGTAGCCGAACAGAAAATTCGTTGTGAAGAACCCTCTTTAGATGCTGGTGGTGGGGGTATAAATGTTTCGAAAGCTATTTCTCGCTTGGGTGGAAAATCGTTAGCAGTTTTCACGGCTGGAGGTTCTTCGGGTAAACTCTTACAAGACTTGTTGAAAAAGGAATCTATTGATTATCAGGCTATTGTAACTAAAAATTCGACAAGAGAAAATTTTATTGCAGTTGATATACTTACCAATTCTCAATATCGTTTCGGAATGCCAGGAGCTGAAATTTTACCCAAAGAAGCTTCTGAAATATTGAAACAAATCGAACAATTAAAACCAACCTATTTGGTAGCAAGTGGCAGTCTTCCGACAGGGCTTGGCGATGATTTTTATGAAAAAGTAGCTGCTGTTTCTCGTAAAATAGGGTCAAGACTAATTGTTGATACATCGGGCGAACCACTCAAAATGGCAATTGATGAAGGGGTATATTTGCTAAAACCCAACGTTGGCGAACTGGCAAAATTAGTAGGGGCAAATACCTTAGAAATAGACCAAGTTGATGAAGCTGCTCGTGAAATTATCGCTAAGGGTGGCTGTGAAATTGTAGTTGTTTCGCTTGGGCCGCAGGGAGCAGTTTTGGTTACGAAAGATATTTGTGAGCATATTCCTGCACCATCTGTCCAGAAAAAAAGTACCGTTGGAGCGGGCGATAGCATGGTTGGTGGAATGGTTTGGGCTTTATCAACCAAAAAATCAATGCAAGAAATGCTCCGTTGGGGCGTAGCTTGTGGCTCGGCAGCAACTATGAACGAAGGTACACAGTTATTCAAAAAAGAAGATGCCGAAAGACTCTTTGTCTGGCTTCAAAAATATAAATAAAGTACAATGGATTTCTATCAAGTTTTTATAATTTTTATTAATAAATTGATTGTCAATACTTTACGATGAAAAATAAATGTATTTTAATATTTAGTCTGCTGTTTTTTAGTACCAATATTTCGGCACAAATTATTCATTCTCACAATGATTATGAGCAGAAACAACCTTTTTTTGTTGCTTATAATTTAGGTTTTGATTCTATCGAAGCAGATTTGTATTTGAAAGACGGCGAATTGTATGTGGCTCACGACTGGAAAAATATAACACCCGACCGAACACTCAAAAGTCTTTATCTTGAGCCTTTATTGGCAAAAATTAATGAAAACAAAGGTTTTCCTTATCCAAACAAAAAGCCTTTGCAGCTTTTACTCGATTTGAAAAGAGATGGTAAAGAGATTTTGAAAGTATTGTATGCACAACTAAAACCGCATGAAAAAGAACTTCGCCACGTCAAAATTGCCATCAGTGGAGATATGCCTCCACCCGAAGATTTTGCGAGTTTTGATAAAATGTTTTTCTTTGATGGCAGAAAAAACTTAATTTATTCTAAAAAAGCCTATAAAAAAGTAGCTTTAGTGAGTGCCAGTTTTTTAGATTTTGGCAAATATTGGGCAGGAAAAGAACCTTTATCTGACGAAACTTTTCAAAAAATCAACACTTTTGTTGAAGAAATTCACACCAAAGGAAAAAAAGTAAGAATCTGGGGAACACCAAATACAATTTTAGGTTTTGAAACTCTTAAAAAGCTAAAAATTGATATTATCGGCACTGACGATTTAGAGCTTTTGGCAAAATTCAAACAGTAGCACAATCGCTTCGGCTACCCCATTTCTAAATTGTGCCAAACAAAAAAGATATGCTTATTTTTAATACAATTTCAGAAACTCAAGATTATCTAAAAAGTCAACAAAAAGCGGGCAAAAGTATTGGTTTTGTACCAACAATGGGTGCTTTACACGCGGGGCATATTTCGCTAATTGAGCGTTCGAAAGCAGACAATGATTTGACTGTTTGTAGTATTTTTGTGAATCCAACGCAATTTAATAATCCCGAAGATTTAAAGAAATATCCACGTACGCTCGGAAAAGATTGCGAGATGTTACTACCTGCTAAATGTGATGTGGTTTTTGCTCCATCTGCTGAGGAAATGTACCCAAGTTTGCCCCAATTACGAATAGATTTTGGCACTTTAGAAACCGTCATGGAAGGTAAATTTCGCTCAGGGCATTTTAATGGCGTGGGCATTGTAGTTAGTAAACTTTTCAATGTAGTAAAGCCCGACAAAGCCTATTTTGGCTTGAAAGATTTACAACAAGTGGCAGTTATTCGTCAAATGGTGCGAGATTTGAGCTTCGATTTGGAGGTCGTTCCTTGTCCAACTTTACGAGAAACTGATGGTTTGGCAATGTCTTCCCGCAATACTCGTCTTTCGGTGGAAGCACGAGCTTTAGCTCCGCAAATCTATAAAGTGCTACATCTTGCTAAAAAGAAATTAGAAACAGGAGCATCTACAAAAGAAACCCAAGAGCTTGTAAATCAGCACTTTAGCAATTATCCTTCGTTCAGCTTGGAATATTTTGAAGTGGCCGATTATGATACTTTAAAGCCAATCTTAGCTAAAAATGAAACTGGTAAAACAGCCCTTTGCATTGCGACTTTTTTGGGAGGAGTAAGGCTAATCGACAATATTGTATTTTGAAAACTGACCAAAATCATGTTAGTAGTCTTTATTAGCTCGTATTTTTGATTGAAACTCTACCGACAAAGATATGTCCCGACAGATTATTAGTTTTATTTTAGCTTTTATTTTGTTCGTTTGGTCGTGTTCACAACCTACTACAACCGAAACAAAAACTTCAAAACCTCAGCCCGATGCACTCAATGTTTTAGCGGCTTTACCTTTTGAAGTGCCTGTTCCTAAAGATAATCCGATTACAAATGAAAAAGCCGCTTTAGGGAAACTACTATTTTTCGACCCGATTCTTTCTGGCAAAAAAGATGTGGCGTGTGCTACTTGCCACCATCCCGATTTTGGTTTTGCCGAAAGCCTCGAAATTTCGATTGGTGCCAATGGAAAAGGCTTGGGTAGTAAGCGAGATTTTGTTTCTCCAAACGACATTCCTTTTGTTAAACGAAATTCTCAAACAATAATCAATACAGCCTTCAACGGCCTTACAAAAGATGGAGGAATTGAGGCTTCAGAAGCACCCATGTTTTGGGATTTACGGGCCAAAAGCCTTGAAAATCAATCACTTGAACCAATAAAGGCTTTTGAAGAGATGCGTGGACACGCTTTCAAAGAAGCTGAGATTTTGGATAAAATCATTGACAGAATCAAGCAAATTGATGAATATCAACGGCTATTTAAGCGGGCTTTTGGAGGTAAAAATGCCATCAATAAACAAAATTTAGGAAAAGCAATTGCAACTTATGAGCGAACAATTGTTTCCAATAATTCGAGATTTGACCAATATATGCGAGGTGATGAAACTGCACTTTCACAAAACGAAATTGATGGAATGATGGCTTTTCTGAAATCAGGGTGTTCAAAATGCCATAATGGGCCAATGTTTTCTGATTTCAAAACACATACTTTGGGTGTAGCAGACAACGAAAAACTGAGTTCTTCGGACGATGGTTTTGAGAAAAAATATGCTTTTCGTACAGCTTCATTACGAAACCTCCGATTTACTTCGCCTTATATGCACAGTGGTAAACTAAAAACACTTCAAAATGTATTGGAATTTTATGAAGATTTATCGGGCGGGCAAATTAAAAATCCGAAAGTAAAACCGCATCAATTAGACCAGTTGATTGATGAATTGAAACTGGATTTTCGAGATATTTCACCGATTGTTGAGTTTTTGGGTACTTTAAATGATGAAAAATACGATAGAAGTATTCCTGAAAAAATTCCGAGTGGATTGAAAGTTGGAGGAAATATTCAATAAAATCTGCCTCCAACGATGAAGCAGATTTTATTGAAAAAACTTTATTTAATCGTCGAGAAATCAGTAGGTGTCATGTAGATAGATTCAACTTTTTCTACAATTTTGCCATTTTTCTCTGATTCATCACGGGCTTTTATCCACTTCAAATCTTTTCTAAAAGCATCAAATGAAGCTTTTCCTGCGTCTTCGCTTTTGTGAGCCAAAATATAAAACAATTTTGCCTGCGTTCCTTCTTTTTCAATCGTTTTAAAATAAGCAATATTGTCCATGCCGTGTTTCTTGAAAAGTTTTACCGTATGGTTTCTAAATCTTGCCAACACATTGTCAATATTATTTGGCGTAGCCGTATAAGTTCTTAGCTCAAAAACTCGCTCGGGTGTTTTTTGTTTTGCTTTCACTTTTGGCGAAAAATCGGTCAAATTCATGAAAGTTGAGACAACTTTTGCTACAATTTTGCCATCTCTTTGCGACTCTTCACTCACTTTTTTCCATTCTGGGTCGGCACCAAATGCTTTCCACGAAGCATCACGAGCTTCTTTACTTGGGTATGAAAGAATGTAATAAAGAGCATTTTGCTCATTATTGATGGGTGTCCAATAACCAATATTTGTCATGCCGTGGCGTTCAAAAATCTTAGTTGTATGGTCTCTAAAACGAGTCAATAAATTAGGAAGTCGCCCAGGTTCGCAGAAATAAACACGCATTTCGTAGTAACGAGTATCTTGCTTTTGTGCAAAAAGAAGGTTGCTTAAAACCATAGAGGCAACAATTAGAAGTATTTTTTTCATTGTTTTTAATTAAGGATTGAATTTTAAATGGCAAAGTTATTCCTTAGAACGATAGCTTGATGAATTTTGTTGATTTTTTATTTTTTATGAACATCCAATTTCCCTAAATTCTTGAAATAAAAATTTACCTTCTGAACATCAATAGTTTATTTATTTTTAGATACAACAGCAATGAAATTATTAAGATTGTTCCTATGGTTGCAATGATGTTTATAAATTTTTGAGCATTATGAGTATTTTTGAATACTTTTTCGCTTCCTTTAAATAGTACCAATCCAATTATTCCGCCAAAGGTATTATTGATTATATCGGTAATGTCGAACGCTCCAATTCTCAAAACAAATTGCATGGCTTCACAGGTAAAACTCACTAAAAAAAATGAGAAAATCTTACGGGTAATGCTTAGTTTTTTAAATAAAATTCCAACATACAAACCTAACGGTATAAAAATCAAGATATTCAAAAATATTTCGTTAAAATCAATGCGGCCATTATAGAGTAATGGTTCACGAAAAGGAATGAAGTTCACATTTCGTGTTCCTTTATACGAAAAGGAAATATTTAATTTGAGGACAATAATCCAAAATAATGTAGCCAGATAAATAACTAATAATAAGGCAGTTAGCTTGTTTGTAAGTGTATTGTTTCTACTCCAATATTTTTGTAAGTTCATGAGATTATACAAGTGAGTTTTGGTAGATATTGTTTAATTATTTAGTTTATAAGTATCCCCAAAAGTAATTCTTATGACCAACCTATATTTTAACAAAACACACTACGAACTCCTCAGAATCTTCTCCATCTTTTTGCCCTTCGCCAGTTCATCTACTAACTTATCTAAAAACCTAACTTTTTGTGTCAAAGGATTTGCTATTTCCTCTATACGATAACCGCATATCAGCCCCGTAATGAGATGAGCATTAGGGTTTAATGTAGCATT
>NZ_JAYWCU010000165.1:0-8528 GCF_043780375.1 Emticicia sp.
CCTTTACAATAAAAGCGGCATGACGCACGAAAATTTGGTAAAGTTTAAGCGATTAAAAGACCCTCAAACGGGAGAATATAAAAACTATCAATATCCTCAATTTATTGATATTCCTTTCAAGCCTGAAACTGATGAATATCCTTACCCAATTGAGGCTTCCGGCATGACTTACGATGGTCTTCACCCTTCGGATAAAGGCTTTGAAGTGATTACAAATATGCTTGTAAAGGTGATGAAGAAATATTAATTTCAACGAAAACAGTCGCATAAAGTATTGGCAATCAATACTTTATGCGACTGTTTTATTAACTTTTTTCTACACTAAGACATTGAGATGTAATTCCATTAGGACAACTTCTCTACAAATTTTTATTCAAATAACTTATCATACTGATTTCCCGAAGGTTTGCTTGAAGAAACAGTATTTCCTGCGATGAGTGCTTTTTTATCATCTCCTAAAAGCAACGAAACGCCTTCTTTTTCCCATTTCTCCAACATATTTAAACCTTCTTCCTCAAAAACACCATTTTGTAAATCAATCGAATCCATAAAATTTGACGAAACTTCCATGAAACGTTGCATTTCACCTACTTTTTGACTCACATCGTCGGTGATAGACTCCATTGCCATATCAAACATTTGGCGTTGGTCTTTGTCTCCATTCAAGATATTCATTGCCGAACGCATAGCAGAATGACTCGCACGAATCGCCTTACGCTCTTGCTCTTTTACTATTACTTGGTCTTTTATATCTTCGAGCATAACTTCCGAATTTTCGTACATTTTTCCTAAAACTCTGTACAAAATTTCCATTTTTTTGTACAAATCATCTAATTTTAAATTAGATTCCTGCAAACGTCCAGCCTTACGAGCTTTCAAAACCATCATTGCTTGTTTGTCGGTTTCTTTGGCTTTACTTGCCAAACTCAAGTCGTTTTGAATTTGCTTTTTATTGTTGTCAATAATCGTTTTCAGATTTATCATTTGCCCCTTCAACTTTGAAATCTGTTGGTTCATTTTACCCAAATTGCCTTGCAATTCGTCAATATAAGTTTTCAAAATGCCAATTGGGTCAAGTTGCACAAAAAGTCCAGTAAACCACCGCATTATACTCTTATAAATATAGAAAATAAGATTACGCATTTTGGGGTCAAGCACCATATAAATAACGGCCGCCAAAGCTATAAGCAAGCCCGCCAAATAAAGCGTATTAGATGCCAAAGTGATTAAAACGGGCAATGCTTGGTATAATAAATAACCGCCTCCGAGCAAAACACCTGCAGCAAAGAGCATACCTGTTGTCCCTTCAGGACGATTCCAAAATGATTTTGGTTTAGATTCTTGTAGTTCCATTGTTGTTAAACCCCCAGCCCTAAAGGGGAGTTTTTGTTTTTTAGATTAATGCCATTGAGAGTAGGACAAATGCTCTTTTTGGTTTAGGTATGTTTTTTTAACTATTATTTATTGATACAAGGGCAGCCCCCTGCATCGACATTTATTTTAAATATTTCTTCATATTCTCTACATCTTGCCCGATTTGACCAATCAAATCATTGTAAGTTGCGTGAAAATCGCTTAATGTTGTTTCAATTTTGATGACTGCGTCTGAGATTTCAGCTTTCATTTTTTCCATATCGTCTTGATGTGTTTTTATTTCCTGCGTCAGTCGCACAATTTGCTCACTTTTAGCTTTCATAGTTGCATCAAGGTCAGTAATGGCTTTTTCTTTACTCCCAATTTGCTTTTGGCGTTGCAAACTTACTGATTCTTGAAATTTTGAATCTTCAGACTTTAATATATTCAGATAAAACTGAGCCGATTCATTGAGCTTTTGAGACGTTATACCCATTGCTTGTGCAGCTGCAAAAGCCGAAAAATAACGAGTTTGTTCGTCCATCGGCATTTTAGAAAGTGTTTGAAGTGATTTTTTATACTCCAAATAATCAAATCCTTCTTGGTTATGGGTTTCCATTGCCCCAAACAAAATATCATAAAATTTGTCGGAAACTTTACCATTAGTTGGTATAACAGCCACAGGTGTAACACTTGTTGCGGCAGGTTTTGAAGCAGGCTCTGCCCCTTTTACATCAAGAGGAGTTTGTAATACAAAAATGCCTTTCAGTTTTGATAAAAAATCGCTCATTGGTTTGGTTTATATATGCTTTAGGCTATACGCTTTAAGCTATTTTGATTTAAAATTTAAATTTTTTATTTTTTGCCTAATTCTTAAAGCAATAAACTGAGGCAAATCTTCCTGTTATTTAAAGATTCTACAAATATTTTCACACAATCCAAGTAAAAAAGGTGTCGAATGGCTAAATTTAGTGATGATTTTCCAAAATAAATTATTCTGATAAAAAATTTATATGAAATCATACCGAATCTATTAAATTTGTGTGGTTAACCTCTTGTATAGACAAGCTTAGTTTATGAAAACCTTCAATATTTTTGTTTTAAGTACAGCTACCGCAGCCATCGTTGGAACGATGGCTTTCAGCTTCAATCCATTTTCAAATGAAGTTGATTTCAACACCCAAGTGAAACCTATCTTGAATAAACATTGTGTGGCTTGCCATGGAGGTGTTAAAAAAGCGGCAAATCTTAGTTTTTTGTTTTCACAAGAAGCTATTAATACCAAAGGAAAATCAGGAAAAATAGCAATAATTCCAAGTGATGCCGAACATTCAGAGTTCTATAAACGCCTCATCAGCAATGATTTAGATGAAAGAATGCCCAAAGGCAAAGACCCATTGACGAAGGAAAATATTGAAGTTTTGAAAAAATGGATTGAACAAGGTGCAAAATGGGGCGAGCATTGGGCATACCAAAAACCTGAAAAAGCTGATGTACCTTCGATTGGTGGTTTTTTTGCAAGAATTGGTCTTTTCAAAGATGATGAAACTCGTTTTGCCAAAAATGAAATCGACCATTTTGTATTAGATAAACTCAAAAAAGAAGGACTTACGCACGCACCCGAAGCCGATAAGGGTACTTTACTCCGACGTGTATATTTAGATTTAACGGGCTTACCTCCTACCGAGCAGCAAGTACAAGATTTTTTGACTGATAAATCGGAAAATGCTTACGAAAAAATTGTTGATAAACTACTTGCTTCACCAGCCTATGGCGAACGTTGGGCGGCTATGTGGCTCGATTTGGCTCGCTATGCCGATACTAAAGGCTACGAACGTGATGTTTACCGAAACATTTGGAGATATCGAGATTATGTAATCAAGGCATTTAATGAAGATAAGCCTTTCGACCAGTTTACTATTGAACAATTGGCAGGTGATTTATTACCACAAGCTACTGATAATCAGCTCATTGCGACAGGTTTCCATCGAAACACAATGACAAATGACGAAGGTGGAACCGTGGACGAAGAGTTTAGAGTTGCCGCTATGATTGATCGTGTGAATACTACTTTTGATGTTTGGCAAGGTACAACTTTAGCCTGTGTTCAGTGCCATACCCACCCTTACGACCCATTTGTGCATGACGAATATTACAAAACAATGGCGTTTTTTAATAATACCCGTGACGAAGATGTGGTGAGTGAAACACCTTATTTGCGTTTCTACAAAAAAGTAGATTCTACTAAAATTGAGGAAGTGAAAAACTGGATTTTGGCAAATGGGGGTTCATCAAAGGTACATGATTTTGAGAAGTTTGTGAAGGTTTTAGAGCCAAAATTCAATTCGCATGATGTTGAACAACTTTCGGTTGGCACATCTACTTTGATGGATTCGAAATATCTTGGTTTACAACACACAGGCTATGGTCGCTTGAAAAAAGTAACATTGACAGGTAAAAATCGCTTGGTAATGACCTTTAATACTAATAACGAAAAAGGAACTCTACAAATAAAGGATAATGCTTTAGATGGAAAAACAATTTTGACGATTCCTATTTTTAAAACTCGTGATACAGTAATGTTTTATACATTACCAAAATTGGAGGGTAAACATGATTTGTATTTTGTTTTTACCAATCCAAAAACACCGAAAGAATGGTTGCAAATTAAGTGGTTGTCATTTCAAAATACCTTTGCAGAAACACCTGATTATCAGGCTGTTGAAACAAAGTATAAAGAAATATTAAACGCCAAAGCTGACTATGCACCAGTCTTAATTGAAGGAATGGGAGATTTGGCAAGAAAGCAACAAATTTTTGAACGAGGAAATTGGCTCGTAAAAGGTAAAGAGGTGAAGCCAGATGTGCCAAAATATTTATCAAAAATGCCAAAAGACTATCCACGAAATAGGCTTGGTTTTGCCAAATGGCTGGTCAATAATGAAAATCCTTTGACGGCACGGGTAGCAATCAATCGTTTTTGGGAACAAATTTTTGGTACAGGAATAGTAGAAACTGTAGAAGATTTTGGTACGCAAGGTTCTGCTCCGACTCATCCCGAACTACTTGATTATCTGGCAGTTTCATTCCAAACTGACATGAAATGGAGTATTAAAAAATTGCTCAAAACAATTGTTTTGTCAGGCACATATCGCCAATCTTCGACAGTAAATAATACACTTATTGAAAAAGACCCTTATAACAGATTTTTAGCTCGTGGACCTCGCATTAGACTCTCGGCAGAGCAAGTGCGTGACCAAGCTTTATTAGTCAGCGGGCTTTTATCTAAAAAAATGTATGGTAAAAGTGTAATGCCTTATCAACCCGATGGCTTGTGGCAATCGCCCTGGAGTGGAGAATCTTGGAAAACGTCGAATGGTGAAGACAAATATCGTCGAGCAATTTATACTTTTTGGAAACGTACTTCGCCCTACCCTTCAATGATGTCGTTTGATGCTCCAAGTAGAGAGTTCTGTCAGTCACGTAGGTTACGCACTAATACGCCTCTGCAAGCACTCGTTACCCTCAACGACCCTGCTTATATAGAAGCGGCACAAGAATTAGCAAAAACGATGATGAGGAAAGGAAAAAGCCCCGAAGCACAGATTCAGGCTGGTTTTAATATGATTATGATGCGAAATATTGACGAGCGAGAACTTCAAATTTTAACAAAACTTTATCGCCAAACCGAGCTACAATACCGCAAAAACCCTGTCGAAGCCTATAAGTTCTTTGGTCGCTCCGATACTTCGCCCGCATTGGCAGCAATGGCGGTTACGGCAAATGCTATGCTAAATTTGGATGAAATTGTTACAAAGGAATAGTATTGAATAATTCTAAAAAAAAATCCCGTTTCACAGTATATATAAAATTTGTACATTCAATCTTAATCTAAAAAACTACAACAAAAACGATGAAAAGAAGAGATTTTCTGCAAAAAAGTGCTTTAGCATTGGCTGGTACAGCTGCTCTTTCGAGCGAGTTATTGGCTCTAAAACCTAAAAAAGGAATAGTTGGGATTCAGCTATATTCTATTAGAGATGATATGAAAAAAGACCCATTGGCTAACTTGAAAAAAGTAGCCGAAATGGGTTATACTGATGTTGAACACGCCAATTATATTAACCGTAAATTTTATGGTTATTCTGCTAAAGAATTCCGTAAAATATTAGATGATTTAGGGCTAAAAATGCCAAGTGGACATACTGTAATGGGTAGTAAACATTGGGACGAAGCCAAAAACGATTTTACTGATTCTTGGAAACAAACCGTTGAAGATGCTGCTATTTGTGGGCAAAAATATGTCATTAGTCCTTCTTTAGATATAAGTATGCGTAAGGATTTAGACCAATTGAAGCATTTTATGGATGTTTTTAATAAATCGGGTGAACTTTGTCAAAAATCAGGAATGAAATTTGGTTACCATAACCACGACTTTGAATTTAGCCTAAAGCTCAGTAGTGTTAGAGTTTATGACATTATTATGCAAAATACCGATCCAAAACTCGTTGCTCAACAGTTAGACATTGGTAATATGTATGGTGGTGGTGGCAGAGCTTTAGATTTGCTTGCACAATATCCTGGCAGATTTGAATTGATGCACGTAAAAGACGAAATCAAAAGTGAAAGCGAACATGGCGGTTGGGAAAGTTCGATTTTGGGCGTAGGTGTTATCGGAACAAAAGAGGTAATTGAAGTGGGTAGAAAAATGGGTGGCACTAAATATTTCATTATTGAGCAAGAATCTTATCAAGGCAAAGCCCCACTTGATGCTATGAAAGAAGATTTGGCAATTATGAAAAAATGGGGATATTAAAATTAATTAAGAATCTATTTTCAATATTTATTTCCATCACAGAAAGAGAAGACTAAAATCTTCTCTTTTTTATGTTTAAAATGGCAAAATACAAAGATTAATAATGCCCGAAGCTGATAAACAACTTTATAGACAATTATTCAAGCCTGTTTTTATACCTAAAAACACCATCATTGAGCTGGCAGGTACGATTCACCCATATCCATTTATCGTATCAGGCTTTATAAGTTAGAAGATTTTCAAATAAAAGCAGTTATGACAGGGAAATGAAATAATATGAAATTGTCACTTCACCAATTTTCGATACAATTCAGTTTTTGAAGGGTCAACGACTGAAAGTAAAGCAAAGGCCTTTTGTTTTTCGTCTTTGGTTGCTTCCGAAAAAATATTGAGCATTTCTTGATTTTTGGCATTCATAAAACTATTCAGTAACACCGAGTTTGCCCGCAATTGCTGCATCGTTTTTATCGAATTCAGAAATTCTAATACTTGTTTTCTTCCACCAACAGGGTCGGTGGTAAAATTATCCAAAACAATGCGGTGATAATTATAAAAACCTTCCCGAAAAGGTAAAAGTTGTTGGTTTTGAAGATTTTCAACTAACCAATAACGATTTCGTTGGTCGCCCGATTGTTCCCACCCTGCTTGCCCAGCACTTGAAGCCAAGTTTGCAATATTATAAGCTCTTTGTAAAAATTGGCTTCCTCCTGTTTTGCCAAAACTATCGTAGTCTAAAGTCAGAGCAATTGTTGAGTAAAAACCCAAAATAGAAGTCAAATTATTAGAAAAAGTTTGTTCATTGAATACCATCTGGCGGTCTTCAGGCGAAAACGAAACATTAAAATTCCTATCCACATAGCTTAATATTAAGGTTTCGTAAATGCTATTAAACACTGGACGAATGACTTGAAACTGAGCATTTCCTTGAAAAACATTCTGTTGTGGCGATTTCGTAAAAGTAATGATCAAATTACATTTGATGCGTTCATCTTGACTATAAATATCATTTGTCCAACGTTTATTATTCATAAAATCGCTAATAGCTATTTTCATGTCCACAAAAACCTGCTTTTCTGATGCTTGTTGGGCATTTATTTGGTCTGAAATAATGGTTACATTGCAGTTTAATTCCTGTGCTTTTAGTACCGTACAGTTAGCAATTAATAACATCAACAATATTTTTTTCATTGAATGTAGGGGACGTATCATATACGCCTTATTTTTTTATAATCGTTTTCAAAATGTCCTGTGCAACTTCTTTTTTAGTCTTCAATTCAAAATCAGACACATTGCCTGCACGGTCAATGATTTTGATTTTGTTTGTATCATAACGAAAACCCGCCCCACTATCTTGCAAAGAATTTAAAACAATGAAATCAAAATTTTTGCGTTCGAGTTTTCCTTTAGCATTTTCAAACTCATTATCGGTTTCTAAGGCAAAACCTACAACAATTTGTCCAGCTTTTTTCTCTTTTCCTAAAGTTGCTGCAATGTCAGTCGTTTTGGTCATTTCAATATTGAAAATAGCCTCTTTTTTCTTAATTTTTTTGTCTGCCACGTGCAACGGTGTATAGTCGGCAACGGCCGCAGATAAAATCACAATGTCACTTTCTGAAAAATACTTTGCGGTAGCTTCATACATTTGTTGAGCCGACAGTACTTTTTCAATTTTTACGCCGATTGGAAAAGGAATAGAAACTGGGCCACTGACGATTGTAACTTCCGCCCCCGCCATTTCAAAAGCCTCGGCAATAGCAAAGCCCATTTTTCCTGAAGAATGATTACTAATAAATCTCACAGGATCTATCGCTTCTTGCGTTGGACCAGCCGTAATCAAAATTTTCTTGCCTTTCAAATCTAAATTCTTTGAAAAAAGCCTGATCAATTGATACAAAATTTGCTCAGGTTCGGCAAGTCGTCCCTCTCCAACCAAGCCACTTGCTAATTCGCCAAATTCAGCATTGATTATTTCGTTTCCGTATGATTGTAGTTTTCTAAGGTTCTCAACTGTACTTGGGTGAATGTACATATCTAAGTCCATTGCAGGGGCAAAAAACACTGGGCATTTTGCAGATAAATAACTGGCTATCAACAAATTATCAGCGATTCCGTTGGCACATTTGGCAAGTGTATTTGCCGACGCGGGAGCAATAATCAACACATCTGCCCATATTCCAAGCTCTACATGGTTGTTCCATTCGCCAGTTTCACTATTAGTAAATGAAGAAAGGACAAGATTTTTTGATAGCGTAGCAAGTGTTAAAGGTGTAATAAAAGCTTGAGCAGCACTGGTCATAATTACTTTTACTTCTGCTCCTTCTTTTACTAATAGTCGAACTAATAATGCCGATTTATAAGC
>NZ_JAYWCU010000166.1:0-27842 GCF_043780375.1 Emticicia sp.
AGTTTCATGAATTTGATTAGATTTTGGTAAAATTGACAGTTTTTTGTAAATTTAAGCAGATATCACTACATAAAAGTTAATCTTGCGTAACTTAAGTAACCAATACAAAACACCAGCACCTAAAAATAAAAAGACATTTTCGCTCTCAGTAATTATAGTTGCAAGAGCGGAAACGATAAAAATTGCCCAAAGAACTTTGTCATTACCAATAGATTTATTGACTAATTTATAAGAACTAAAAGCAATAATACCAATTACTCCTGCACTAATACCATAGAAAACGGATTGCATCCAAGACAAACCACCGAATTTTTTATAGAAAAAACCTAATACTAAAACCACTAAAAATGATGGAATTACAAAAGCAAAACCAACCAAAGTTGCTCCTAAAACCCCATAATTTACATAGCCCAAATAAATAGCCAATTGGGCAGCCAAAGGACCAGGAGCTAATTGAGCAAGTGCTAAACCTTCTTTGTATTCTTCTTCCGAAATCCATTGATTTTTTTCTACCAAATCTCGGTGCATAAAGCCCACTAATGCAACAGGGCCACCAAAACCTGTAGTGCCAAGTTTGAGAAAGTATAAAGCGATGTCAAAAATTGAGTATTTTTTTTGCATAATAAAAACATTTTCAATACAAATATATTAAAAATATTTAATCCATAGGATTTATAGGATATTTACATTGCATATAAAAATAGGAGTACCTTGCGGCACTCCTATTTTTATATTTTTATGAATCGAAATATCAGAAAAACTTAGCTCTGTTATCTTTGATGTTTGCGTTATCACGAATCGCTTGATTTGCCATGTATGAAGCACCGTACCCACCGCTACGTTGGGTGATTTGAGCTTTGTATTGGGTATAATCTGCAATTTCTGGAGCTTTTACAATACTTGTTGTTTCAACAATAAATACGCCGTTTTCGCCAACAAATGGTTTAGAACGCTTGCCTGGTTGTAAGCTAAAGATTTTGCCAATAGCGGCTGGGTCAACCCCTGGAGAGGTAAGCATACCTGCTGCTAAATTGATTCCAGTAGCAGTTTCAACTAAAGCACCAGCTCCGTATTTTTGAGCTATTTGCTCGAGCGGTCCAGAGACCCCACTTAATTTTTTCAAAATTTGCTCTGATTTTACGTCATTACGTACTTTAGTAGTCAATACATCTTTAAAATCATCAGCTTTTGGACTATCTTTTTCTGTTTTAGCTGTAATAGCTGCAACAATGAAACTGTCACCAATTTCAAAAACACGATTAGATACTGCATCTTTTTTAGTATCATCATTGAAAGCCCACAACACAACCTCACGAGCATTTTGAATCGTATTGAATGTTGCTGCCTCTGGGAATATTTTATCGGCTTTCAAAATAACTAATTTACCATCTTTTTTCACGGCAGCCTCAAACTCTTCTTTAGAATCGACAGTTGCACGCAAAGTTTCAGCTTTTTGGTAAATGGCATTGCGAGTGCCTTCGCTTGCTTGAAGCTCACGGCTGATAGTTGCAATTTTATATTTTGTATTCGATTTAGGTTCTGTTACTTTAATGATATGATAACCAAAATCTGTTTCGACTACATTTGGCATTAAACCTGTACCACCAAAAGCAAATACTGCACTTTCAAATGGTTTTACCATTGCACCGTTATTTTTGAAATAACCTAAATCTCCACCTTGTTGTGCCGAACCATCTTGGCTGTTTGCACGAGCCAAAGTTGCGAAGTCGGCTCCTTGTTGTAATTGTGCCAAAATGCCTTGTGCTTTTGCACGAGCAGCGGCTTTTACTGAATCAGGAGCAGCTTTATCGGCACGAATCAAGATATGACTTGTACGAACTGTGTAAAGTGAGTCTGTTGTGATGCCTTCAAATTTATGAATTGAGTAAGCATTACCATCTTTAAAAGGCCCAATTACTGAGCCTTGAATAGCCGATGCAAGAGCATCTTTCAATGTTCCAGTGATTTCGCCAGCACTACGCTCATAAGGAATACGTGAGTCTGAGTTCAAAGCTGCATAAGCCTTTGCATCTGGAGCCGCAGCCAATCCTTTAGCAAAACTTTTAATATCTTCATACAAGGCCGCACTGTCTTCTTTGGTTGGCATTACTTGATACACTACATAGTCGAATGAACGGCTATCGTAGCCTTTATATTCTTCTTTGTGCTTGCTCAAATAATCTGACAACTGACCGTCAGTTACCTTGATAGTTGTATCAATGATACTTGTATAAGGTACATATAAATAGCGAGTATCTGCCTTTGTGGCTTGTGCTTCATATTCTCTTTTAGCTTCGGCATTTGTTACAAATGTAGAGGCAGTGAGGAGAGCATTGTATTTTTCTAACAAACGTTGTTGAATTGCTTGCTCTTTAATTTGATCCCAAGCAGCTTTTTGTGGAGCTGGAAGTTGGTTCGATGCAGCAGCATTGATAAACTCAATATGACGATTACGGTCATATTGACCAGTTTGTGGGTCAGTAAATTGTTGTTTGATTAGTGGACTAAGGTTTTTTGTGCCTTGTACCATCTCACGAAGCTCATCAGGAGTAACTTTTAGACCTAATTTTTCAAATTCTTCTTTGTAAGTAATATCAAAAATCATTTGTTCCCAAACTTGGCTACGGAGTTGTTGCACTTCTTGGTCTTGCAAGGCTCTTCCTGCTTGTTGCTCATAATTTGTGCGGGCAACATCTAATTTTGCTTGAAATGCTTGGTAATCAATGCTCGTTCCAGCAATTTCACCTACTTTGTTATTATTACTACCAAATAATCCTCCTTGACCACTACCACCGCTGAATAAATCACCACCGACAATGAATAGAATGAGTGCAACTGCAATAACCGCCACTGCAACACCTGAACGCTCACGAATTTTGTTAATTAAAGCCATTTGTTTATTTTAATTTATTACTGGACTTTTAAGACTGTTTTATTGCAAAATTATTATATATCAAAAAATTGAGGTGCAAAAATAAGCAGATTCATATAGATTATCAAGGAAATCCAATTGATATATCTGTGATTTTAACAATTTTTTATGTTAAACAAGGTTTTAATGTGAAATAAGCCATCAGCTTTGTAGTGCAGATGTTAAAAAAAGCCCATGTTTTAAGGCATGGACTTTTAATATTTTACTTAATTTTTTTGTTTTTTAATTTCCAACTAAAAAATCATCAAAAAACTTCAATAATTTCTTTTGATAATCCTTTACCATTTTATCGTCGTTAAGCTCAATAAAAGGTCTGTCTTTTCTTGATTTTTCTTGTACTCTGGTCGTAGTATAAAAAAGTGTTTTGTTGTCTTCGTAAGGATGTTGTACCATTTTTATGTCGCAATCGACACGAGTATCAACTGTCTTTTTAAATAATCCAGTACTTTTGCGGTCTTTAAATACTTTTGATACCAAAAAACCTTCATCAGTATTTCGTTCAATAACTAAACCGATGCCTTCATCAAGTATTTTTCTTAATACCCTAACCCTTACTTGGTCGTAAGGCATACTATAAACCCGCACAACATTCGTGTCTTTTACAATTCTATTTCTGTCTTTATAAGTTTGGTTTCTAAATTCTTGAAATGCCGCTATTGTATCGGTCAAAGCCATTTTCAAAGAGAGTATCTCTGCTTCGGCTTTTTGATTATAGGCAGAATATGTTTTTTGAAGAATAGTTGTAGAATCTCTCGAAGTTCTCAATACTGATTTGTAATAATTATTAATTCCTTCTTGCGAAACTATTTGACTATTTTGTTTCGCCAATAGTTGATTGAGGGCATTAATCCCTTTAGTAAGTTTGCGGTTTCGCTGAATAAGTGCGTCAACCCTATTGCCGCTTCTTTTTTGGATTTTTTGGTTTTTTTGGGCAAATACTTGAAATGAACATAAAAATATACTTGCGAAAAGCAAATTTTTGCTAAAAGACTTAGCTGAAAGGTTTACATGAAACATTTTTAGTGGTCAATTAAGGGTTTTATAATGTACTTGATTTAGCAATCAAGTTTCCTGCAAATTTATATTGTAATACAATCTCACAAATTTAGATGATTCGAGGCAAATATTTATCTATTTTTGTGCGTTTTTTAAAAAAATATTTAACAATATATGAAACACACCCATTTATTCTATTCTGTTGGTTTATTTTTTATTATTGGTTTTTTATTGAGTTCTTGTAAAAATTCAGAAGAGATAGATGTATCTAACATTAAAGTTAATGTAAATATTCTGAGGTTTGATGATAGCATGATGAAATTACAAAATAAAGAGGAAATAAAGTCATTTTTGCAAAAAAACGTCAATTTTGTTCATCAATTTTATCAAACTTCGCCCCAAGATACGGCCTTAATCAACCGTATTGACCTGATTTGCCATAATGCTGATACAAAGATTTTTTATGAAGATACCAAAAAATCTTTTGGCGATTTAGCCGATTTAAAGAACCAATTGGAAATTGCTTTCAAGCACATTAAATTTTATTATCCTGATTTTAAAGAGCCTCAAATTATTACTACTTTCACCGCTCTTGATTCAGAATTGATGGTTTCGGATAATTTAATTGTGATACCTTTGGAAACTTTTCTTGGACCAAGGGCAAAATACCGACCACAATATCCAACGTATTTATTGCAAAGATTTGATAAACCTTATATTTTGCCTTCGATTCTGACGCTTTTATCAAAAAAATATAATCGAATTGACCCAAAAGACCGTTCGTTGATGGGCGATATGGTTTATTATGGCAAAAGCTATGAGTTTACAAGAGCGATGTTGCCCGATGTTGCCGATTCACTTGTTATTGCTTATGGAAATACCGAGATGACCAAAACTTGGAACTCTCAAGATTTGGTGTGGGCATATTTTCTTGAAAATAAGTTGCTTTATGAAACAAATGACCGAGTAAAAGAAAAGTATTTGGGCGACCGCCCGAAGGTTATTGAGATAGGCGAAGATTGCCCTGGAAGAATTGGGCAATGGTTAGGTTGGCGAATTGTGAGTCGCTACCGAACCGAAAACCCTTCTATTTCGTTAATTGATTTAATGGAAAACGCCAATGCCCGTGATATTTTTGAAAAGTCGAAATACAAAGGGCAGAAGGAAGATTGATTTGTAACACGATTGTCGAAATCGTGCATAACTAACATATAAAAATGGCAAAACGTAGCAGTAATTTTGGGGCAGGGGTTTCAGAAGAAGACAAAAAGAAAGTTAGTAAAGAAGGTTTCAATAAAGCATTAAAGATTTTTAGATTCACACTTCCTTATAAAGGAACATTTGCGGTGGGCTTTATTTTCTTGATTCTCTCGCAAATTACTTCTATGGCTATTCCGCTCTTGATGGGGCAAATGGTTGGTGCAATTGTATCGCCTAAAAATACTTCGACTGCCAATCCTGCCGAAATGCTGGGCGGAGGCAATATGGCGGTACAAAAACTTCAAAACCTTTTCAAATCTTCACAAGATTTTACTTTGAATGAAGTTACTGCAATTTTTGTGGTTTTGCTTATTTTACAAGCAGCTTTTTCGTTTCTTCGAGTTTATACTTTTACGAGAGTTTCGGAGAAATCAATGCGAGATTTACGTAAAGAACTTTATACCAAAATCATTACGCTTCCGATTACATTTTTTGAAAAAAGTCGTGTGGGCGAACTAATGAGTCGCATAACTTCTGATGTAACTCAACTGCAAGATGTACTTTCAATTACGCTTGCCGAACTTTTTCGCCAAGTTTTTACGCTTGTGGGTGGTGTGATATTGATTTCGCTTTTGTCGAGCAAACTGACGCTTTTCATGCTTTCAACTTTTCCTTTCTTGGTGGTTGCTGCAATAGTTTTTGGACGATTTATTAGAAAGAATTCCAAAAAAGTACAAGATGAATTAGCCAAAACTAATATTATTGTGGAGGAAACCCTACAATCGGTCAATGTTGTAAAAGCGTTTACCAATGAGCGTTTAGAAGTAAATCGCTACTCAATGTCGATTCAAAGCGTAGTAGATTATGCTTTGAAAGCGGCTACTTTTAGAGGTGGCTTTATTTCGTTTATCATTTTGGTTTTGTTTGGTGGTGTAGTTGGCGTTGTTTGGTACGGTGGCAATTTAGTTCTGTCGGGTGAATTGGCTTTCAAAGACCTTTTTACATTTATTATTTATACTGGTTTTATTGGTGGTTCAGTAGGTGGATTGGGAGATATGTATGCTCAAATTCAAAGAACCATTGGTGCTTCAGAACGAATTTTAGAAATTATTGATGAGAAGTCAGAAGTAGATGTTTCTCGAAAATTGGATTTTAAGAAAGCCGAAGGTAATGTTTCATTTGAAAATGTGGGCTTTTCTTATCCATCTCGTTCAGATATGGTAGTTTTGAAGGATATTTCGCTTGACATAAAGGCAGGTGAAAAGATTGCCATCGTTGGTCATAGCGGTGCTGGAAAATCTACGATTGTACAATTATTAATGAAACTTTATCCTTTAAATAAAGGTAAAATTTTGATTGATGGAAAAAATATTGAATCGCAAGATGTAACCGAATTACGTAGTAATATTGCTATTGTACCGCAAGAAGTGATGCTTTTTGGGGGAAGTATTTATGAAAATATTGCTTACGGAAAGCCAAATGCTACCGAAAGAGAAGTATTTGAAGCTGCCCAGAAAGCCAATGCTTTAGAATTTATAGAGTCGTTTCCTGATAAATTTCAGACTATTGTGGGCGAGCGAGGTGTAAAACTTTCGGGTGGACAACGCCAAAGAGTAGCCATTGCCCGTGCGATTTTGAAAGATCCTTCTATTTTGATTTTAGATGAAGCTACCAGTGCATTAGATTCTGAATCTGAAAAATTAGTGCAAGATGCTTTAGATGAATTAATGAAAAATCGTACGACGATTATCATTGCTCACCGTTTAGCAACAATCCGAAATGTCGATACTATTTATGTACTTAAAGATGGCGAAATTGCCGAAACTGGTACACATGAACAACTGATTTTGCAAGCCGAAAACCGCCCTGAAGGAGGAATTTATGCAAACTTGGTGAAATTACAGTTTGATAATGTAAATTTATTGGTTGAATAATGAGAAAAGTCAATAGCCGATGGACAAAGGTCGACTTTATGACTTGTTATAAAAATTAATGTGGAAATTGTAATTTTATGATATTCATAAGTTGGTTAATTTATTGATTATCAAATAGTTAAAAATATGTACTGTGGTTTTTTGACCATTGACTTAATATGAATCCTTCAAAAGATACTCTTAAAGAATATGAATTACGACATACGGGTTGTCGCTCAGATATTCTACAATCGTTTCAAAACTTCAACTTTGCTCTTTCACATGGCGATTTAGAAGAAAGGTTTGGAGAGCGTTTCGACCGTGTCACCATTTATCGTACCCTTAAAACATTTGTAGAAAAAGGAATTATACACAAAGTTTTAGACGATGAAGGCGGCACAAAATATGCCCTTTGCAAAAATTCAGAATGTAGCCACGATAACCATCATCACGAACACGTACACTTCAAATGCTTGCAATGTGGTAATACAACTTGTATTGAAAGTGTATATATTCCTGTGTTTAATCTACCTGAAGGTTATAAACGCACAGAAGTTAATATGCTCGTGCAAGGAACTTGCCCAAATTGTATTGCTTAAATAAGCACCTAAAAGTTTTTTTATCGCAAGGTAAGTAATCGAAAATCTTCAATCGAATAAATCGTCAATCACTCCTTATGTCCCAAAAAACAAAGATTTTTATTGCACTTGGCGTGGTTTATATCGTTTGGGGTTCTACATATTTAGGTGTAAAATATGCGATAGAAGTTCTTCCACCAATGTTGGTTTCGTGTACTCGTTTTCTTATTGGAGGAGTATTGTTGTTTTTATTTACTTTGCTGAGAGGCGATAAGTTTCCATCAATGAAGCATATCCGTAATGCGGCATTTATTGGGGTGCTTTTGAGTGGCGTTGGCAATTGTGCCGTTGCGTATGCCCTTCAATTTATGGCTTCGGGCTTGGTTGCTTTATTGGTCGCTACCCTTCCTGCATGGATGATTTTGCTTGACTTTTTGTTCTTTAGTAAGAAAAAGCCCACTTTTATTGGTTCCACTGGCTTGCTTCTTGGTTTAGTTGGAATGGCTTTTTTATTGAATCCTGCACAGCATATCGAACACCGTGAAATAGCGATGTTTCCTGCACTCGTGGTGTTTGGTGGGTCGGTTGCTTGGGCATTTGGTTCGCTAAAATCTCCTTATTTATCACTTCCAAAATCACTTCAATCAACTTCAATTCAGATGATTGTAGGAGGTTGTTTTTCGCTCATCATGAGTTTTATATTTGAAAAAAATCAGCTTCACGCTCTGCAAAGTATGACTCACCAAACCTATTTTGCAATGATTTATTTGGTTATTGTTGGCTCTTATGTTGGCTACACGGCTTATGTTTGGTTGATTAATAATGCTCCGCCACAACTTACGGCAACTTATGCCTACATCAATCCTGTGGTGGCAATCTTTCTTGGCTGGCTTTTTCTTAACGAACGCCTCACCTCTCGTACATTGGTGGCATCGGCAATTATTTTGGCAGGTGTTGCCCTCATGACCTTAGGAAGACGCAGAAAACCGAAAGAAATAGAGATTTAATGCAAAGTATTTTGTGGAAAAACTTAACAAAACGTACTTTTGATTATAATTCCTAAAAAAACTTAAAACTATGGTACTTCTTCCCAAACGCCTTACCTTTGTGTTTTCACTAATTATTTTGTTGCTCAGTATGGCTCTAACAACGCAGAAAACTCCGCAAGATTTCTCAAAGCAATTATTTGATAATCATGAAGATTTTAAGGAAAAAACTATTACTAAACGTCGTTTCAAGCATAACGATATTGTTCCTTTGATTGAAAACCTGCCTTTCGATGTACAGAAAATTGGCAAATCGTTTGAACAACGTGATATTTATCAAATCAAGTTGGGAAGTGGGAAAATAAAAGTATTGTTGTGGTCGCAAATGCACGGTGATGAGCCAACTGCTACAATGGCACTAATGGATATTTTTAAGTTTTTTCAAGCAAAAAGTGATAGTTTTGATGCTTTAAGAGCAAAAATATTAGAAAACTGTACGCTTTATTTTGTGCCAATGCTCAATCCAGACGGTGCCGAACGCTACCAAAGACGCACCGCTACCGATATTGATATGAACCGTGATGCCTTGCGTTTTCAGACTCCCGAAGGACAAATATTGAAGAAATTGCAAGAGGAACTTCAACCTGATTTTTCATTCAATTTACATGATAAAGGCACTAAATATAGTGCTGGGGCGAGCGGAAAACAAGCAACAATTTCGTTTTTGGCAACTTCCTATAATCACGAAAAAGAGTGGAACGCTACTCGCACACGAGCTATGCAGGTGATTTGTGGTATGCACGACGCCTTGCAACCGTTTATTCCTGGGCATTTGGGCAGATGGAACGATGACCACGAACCACGTGCATTTGGTGATAATATTGCTAAGTGGGGGAGTAGTTTGATTTTGATAGAATCGGGCGGGTACAAAGATGATATTGAAAAACAATTTATAAGAAAACTCAATTTTATTGCAATTTTAAATGGTTTACAAGCAATTTCTGAAAAATCGTATAAAAAATATAAGTTAAAAGATTACCAAACTATCCCGAATAACGATAGATATTTGTTTGATTTATTGATTCGTAATGCGGCGTTTGTGCAAGATGGTAAAGTAACTATCAAAGATATTGGAATTAATTTAAGCGAAAAAAACATCAACAACGCTACCGATTTTGAGTATTTGAGCGTTATTGAAGACCTCGGCGACCTTTCCACTTTTTGGGGAATCAAAGAAATAGACGCTAAAGACTTGAAAGTTAGTTTATTAAGTGAGTTTCCCGAGATTATTCAAAAGTATAAAATATCAGAGAAAATAGCACAAAATACGGAGCTAAACCTTGATGAAGCGGCGAGCTTTGTGTTGACGAAAGATAAAGAAGTGAAATATCTCATTTTGAATGGACAAATTAAATAACAGCCCTACCCAACCCTTCCCACTGGAGAGGGCTTTTAAATTTAGTAATTTTTATGTTCCATTACTACCCAAACAGGGGTTAGGGGTGGGACTATTGTTTTTTCTTTTGGCCTTCTCTACTTTCGCCCAAAAATCCTACGTTCTTGGTAGAGCAATCGATAAAGCAACTAAAAAAGGAATTCCGTCGGCTACTGTTGTCAATAAAAACACTAAACAAATTACAAGAACCAACGAAAATGGCAATTTTTTGGTGAGAGCATCGAAAGGTGATTCTATCAAAATTTCTTCGATTGGCTATAAAAATGCAGGAATTGAATGGGACGGCGTTACAATGGAACCTGTTATCGAAATGCGTCAAGATGCTATTGCTTTACAAGAAGTTGTGGTAAGAGATAAGCGTTTGGAGCAGATAAAAAAGCAAATTGATGAACTTTTGTCAACTCCTGAAGCTTCTACGAAGTTAAAATGGAAAGATATTTCAAACTTAATTAATACAAATACCTCAACACCAGGAACTATCGGCATTTCGATTGATGGACTTTACCAGCTTTTTAGCAAAGAAGGGAAAAGCCGCCGAAAGCTAGAGGCAATGAAGCAAGAAGATTTACGAAAGCTCTTGGTCGAGTACCGTTATAACTCTGAATATATTTCGTTTGTAACAAAACTCAAAGGGCAAGAACTGAAAAACTTTATGAAATTTTGTAATTTACCCGAAAATTTTGTGCTAAGTGCCAATGACTATGACCTCACTTTTGAGGTTTATAGATGTCTGGAAGAGTTTCAAAGATTACCGAGTTTTAAATTTTAGATAAGAGATACGGGATTTGAGAGAAAAGTATTTGTCTTCAAAAATCTTAAATACCATATCCCAAATCTCGTATCTAATATCCTGTATCTAATATCTAAAAATCATGCAAGAAATAATAATACCTCAGAGAAAACCACGCACTTTTATTGGTGAAGAGTTTGCTCTAAATTCATGGCAAGATGTAAAACCATTATATGAAAATCTGTTGTATCGTGAGCTTGCAAATGCTCATGATTTAAGAAAATGGTTCATTGACCGTAGTGAATTAGAGTCGTATTTGTCAGAAAATATGGCCTGGCGTTACATCAAAATGACTTGTGATACTGTAAGTGAAGAAAATCAAAAAAACTACCAGTTTTTTGTAGAACAGATTCAACCCGAACTCTCGGTTTATAGCGACCAGCTTAATAAAAAAGCTCTTGATAGTGCTTTTTTAGGTGAATTGACAGATGCGGGATTTCATATTATGATTCGTGGAATGAAAAAATCGGTTGAGATTTTTCGTGAAGAAAATATCCCAATAGAGACCCAAATTCAGACAAAACAAACTGAATATCAGGCAATTACCGCAGCCATGACCGTAAATATTAATGGTGAAGAACTAACTTTGCCAAAAGCTGGTGATTTGATACAATCTCCAAACCGTAAAATACGAGAAGAAGCTTGGTTAAAGATTGCTGAACGCCGCTACCAAGATCACGAAAAATTGGATTCATTATTTAATGAATTACGTGATTTGCGTCATCAATTAGCGGTAAATGCAGGTTTTCCCAATTTTCGTGATTATATGTTTGCAGCCATGGGGCGTTTCGATTATACGCCACAAGATTGTTTTAATTTTCATGAAGCAGTTGCAGAAACGGTCGTGCCTTTGGTCGATGAAATGACAAAAGAACGTTGTAAAAAACTATGTATTGACGACTTACGTCCGTGGGATTTGAAAGTTGACCCCGACGGAAAATCAGCTTTGAAACCCTTTAATAATGGCGAAGATTTGTTGGATAAGACAGTTGAATGTTTCCAAAGAATTGACCCAAAATTGGCGGACTATATTCGCATCATGCGACGTATGGGGCATTTTGATGTAGAATCTCGCAAAGGAAAAGCTCCAGGTGGTTATAACTATCCATTGGAAGAAATTGGAGTACCATTTATCTTTATGAATGCTACTTCAAGTTTGCGTGATGTAGTTACGATGGTACATGAAGGCGGACACGCAATTCATTCATTTGAAGTAAGAAACTTACCGATAAATTCTTTCAGAAATCCAACTTCTGAGGTTGCAGAATTGGCTTCAATGTCAATGGAATTGATTTCGATGGAACATTGGGGTGTTTTTTTTGAAAATGAAGAAGATCTAAAACGTGCTAAAATCGAACATTTAGAAGACATCTTGGAGGTTTTGCCTTGGATTGCTACCGTTGATAAATTCCAACATTGGATTTATGAAAACCCTACTCATACAATTGAAGAACGTCAGACTCAATGGCTAAAGACGTTTGAGCAGTTTTCAGATTCTGTTACAACTTGGAAGGGCCTTGAGCGTTTTAAACGTTATACTTGGCAAAGACAACTTCATATTTATGAAGTGCCATTTTATTATATTGAGTACGGAATGGCTCAATTAGGAGCAATAAGCGTTTGGAGAAATTATAAGCAAGATGCCCAAAAAGGCATAGATGGTTATCTAAATGCTTTAAAATTAGGTTATACCACTACAATAGGTGAGATTTATGAAGCGGCCAATATAAAATTCGATTTTTCAAGGGCATACATTGCTGAGTTGATGAACTTTGTAAAAACCGAGTTGGAGGACTTGAAGTAAAGTAAGAACGTAATTTTTAAAACTTACCAAAAAAGGGAAGTCTTTCATCTGCCCTTTTTCAGGACTATACACTATGCATTATACAATAGTAATTATTCGATTTTTGTTGTTTTCATTACAAAATCAACTGTGTTATTTTGAATATGTAATTCGTCATTAGTTGGGGCCTTCACAAGTTTAAAACTTATCGTTACGATGATAGTTGTTATGGTACAAACTTGAGAGGTAGAAATCGTGGTAGCACAACTTTTAAAATCCTCCTTATCATATTCTAAATTCAAGATATTACCTTCGGCAAGATACCATTCTCCTTCGATTTTATTGCCTTCTCTATCTATCATCGAAAATTTTGAATTGTTTTTCAAATCAATCTGAAATTTTCCATAATCAACCGAATTATTGGCATTATTTCGTGAATAAAGCAAAATATCCTTATCCATTACTGTTTCGGTGTTCCATGTGCCTTTCATTAATTTTGTCAATGCTAAATTTTGCGAAATAATTTCAGCTTGTGCATTATTCGGAGAAATATCATCCTTTGAACTACTGCAGGCAGTCATTAGCAAGCCAAAAACTATTGAATAACTTAGAAGTAAGGCATATGTTTTCATTGTCGAATGTATATTATAGATACAACAAATATTATAAAGAATTTTTAGAATTCAAAATATATTTTCCTTGAAATAATTTGCAATAACTTGATTATCAATTGTTTAGTTGTCGCTAATTCTGAAAAATAGGTTTTAAGAAACGCTTGTAGTAATATTTGTGTGAAGTGATATTTTATCTAAAACCTCAAAAAAGGAATCAACATCGCTACTTGTTTTTGATAGGCTTTATATTGTTCATCAAAGGTTAAAATCAATTTTTTTTCTTCAAAATAGATTCCTATCAATAAGTAAATTGTAACGGCTATCGCAGTAGATAAACTACGGGTCAAGGCATCTGAAATAAAAAATCCCCAAACTAAAAGTAAGATTCCGAAGTAAATAGGGTGTCTTACATATTGCAATAATCCATCTGTTTTAAGTTCTTGAGGTTCATTGTTTTTTTTGAAACCAATTCCACTAAATTCCGATAAATCGTATCCTTGTAGTGCTGTGGCGATAAAAATTACACCAAAAACACAAATAAATTTCCCTATAACTTGCTCATAATCAGATACTTGCCAAAGAAAAACCTTTTCTGTCGAAAATTGTAAATACAAAACAGGAATAAGCGAAGTAAAAGCAATTGCATTATACAATAGTCGATAAAAACGAAATTTTTCACCAGAAATTTTTAACATAAAGGCTTTAAAGAAATTGCTTGCCATTAGGCTATGAATCGCCCCATAAAGTAACCAAGCGAATGAGAGTAAAAGCATAGTGTTTTGTATTTGGGAGAATAGAATACAAAGGTTGTAAAAATATGATGAAATAAAAAATGCCTTGTTTTATCTAAAAAACAAGGCATTTTTTATTTTAAATGATAAACTTAATTCATCGACTTTACTGAACCAGCACCTGATGTGCTTGATGTAACCGATGCACCACCTTTATAGCGTACGCTGCTTGCTCCGCTTGCTTCAACTACAATTTTGCTGGTTACATAAACCTTCGCATCACTTGCACCAGAGGCATCAATGTTAGCATTTGCCACTTTGAAGTCTAAAGCATTAATGTTTGAGGCTCCAGAAATCTCAACGTTCAATGCTTGCCCATCACCAGTAATTTTTAGTCCCGATGCACCAGAACAATCTAATGAAAGCTTTTTGGCATTGACATTAAAAGTAGCACTCGAAGCACCAGAAACCTGAATAGCGAGCTTTTCACTACTAAAACCCGATACATTAGACTTCGATGCTCCCGAAAATTCAACACCTGTCAATTTGGGCATTGTAATAGTAACATATACTTCTTTATGGTTTTTCCAACCACTCCAGTTTGAGGGGTAATGGAGGTCTAATGTGTTATCTGACACTTTCGCCATAACTTCTTTCACATCTTGCTCACGTCCACGAACATCAACCTTGAAATCATTTCCCTGAGTAACGGTGATAATAAAAGAGCTTCCTATATCTAATTTATCAAAACCGCTTACATTAAATGTTCTTTTGAGGTCTTGAGCAAAGCTACCTACTGAAATGAAGGATAATAAAAAAACTAAATTTTTCATATTTCTGAATTGGTTTGTATTTACTCATCAGATGTGAATAATAGGTAGAATGTTGCATGAATATAGTAAAATATTTTCTATAACAAAAAAGGTTGCTCGTTTGAACGAACAACCTTTTGGTCAATTGACTAATTGTCAAGTGATTATTTTTCTAAAATCATTTTTTGAACCAATGCTTTATTTCCTTCTCTTATTGCACGTACTGTAAGTTCAGTAGCAGGTAATGTGTCTGGTAAAGTATATGCTTTACGGAGGTCTTTAACCAAACCTTCTTTGTGCATAATCGTTGTACCATCTTGGTTAGTAATATCTACTGTAATCATTTCATTGTCGTTCATTCCGCCCAATTTTAAGAAAAATTCTCCTTGAGTTGGATTAGGATATACTCCAATTTCGGCTTTGATATTACGGCTTCTTGCTAAAGTAAATAACGTTCCGTTTTTCAAATCAGTTATTGCCGAAAGTTTTGAGTCTTCCAACACGTCCCAAGTGCCTCTTTTCAAGTATGCAATATCTTCAAGACCTGATTGCGAGTTTACTGAAAGTTGAGCTGAGCCCTTTACTGATTCTGATTTCAGTGACCAGTATTCGTTTTCGTTGATTGTCTCAACGTTTTCCGAAACTTGACCAGAAATATTTAGGGGACTTTTGTATAAATATGCAGCAGTAAGCACTTGACTCTCTGAATTTCTTGCAACGCTAAATGCACGGAAGTTTGTGCCATCGCCCAATGGAAATTCAAAAGCTTCATTGCCTTCTCTTTTAACTACACCTCTTACATGTGAAAAATCAGAAGCTCCGCTGTGTTTTGCACCGTCAGCAAAAATCAAAGGATTGATTGCAGAAGATTCAATTACGCCACGACGGAAAGAAAGTGAACCGTTGATACGAACGGGTGTTTCGAGTTTTACGTCGTTGTCTAATTGCAATTGATTGAACGAAAGTTCTTTTTCACTTTTGATGAGTTGTGGACCATTACCATCAAAAACAGCGATACCTGGTGAATTAACTACACTTAGATTATCAAAGTTTTTTTGGAAATGTACTTTCCCATTGTTTGTGAGTTTTCCCTCGTTTACTACGTTCGTATTGAAACTTACGACTGCACCTTCGCTAACGAAGAAGTCTGTATTGTTTACAAACTGTGCATGAGCTTGACTTGCCAAAAGGCAAACACCAAGTGAGTAAATAATTTTTTTCATATAATGCTATTTTATCTGATTTCTGATGATAAAGGTAAAGAGTTGTTTTCAGAAGAAAAAATATTCTTGCTAAATTTTATTTAATGGTCATTAACTAATTTCAACAAAAAATAAATGCTTTTTTCAAAAGGTTTTTTTGTACTTTACTGGTATAAATATGAGCAATTATCATTCCATAAGCAAATATACTAAGATTTAAGTTCTTGAAACTAGCTACTATTAGCAAAAATACACTAAAATAACAACCAAATTGTTTTTTTAGTGTAAATATAAGCATTTGGCACGGTTACAAAGACTGCCAAATGTTTGGTGCCGAGTTCTGAATATGGTTTGCTTTAGCCGTTTAAGTGTTGATTTTTCTTTTAGTATAAATTAGGAAATAGTCAAAACTAAGCCCTTAAAACGTTATTAGTATAATTTCACTCGATTGGCTAAAAATGCCCAAATAATTGCTAAAACAGCTACTAACGAAAAAGCAAAAGGTAAATTGACGCTTTTAGAAATAAAACCAATAATAACTGGCCCAGCCAAAAAACCAGCCATGCTAAAAGTATTCATTGTTGCTAAACCAGCACCTTTTGCCATGCCAGGTACTCGTGCGGCACTGCCATAAAGAATGGGAGCTGCACACGATACGCCAGCTCCCACCATTGTAAAGCCAATAATTGTAGTAATAGTGTAAGGTAAGAAAATAGCCATCAAAATACCTAAAGCTACAATGACTCCTCCTGCACGAATAATATTATTTCCACCAAATCGAGGAATGAGGGCATCGCCTAAAAAACGACCCAATGCCATAAACATTGAGTAGCCAGCTAAACCCCAGCCTATAAAGTAAGCATCTGTCTGCACTATATCTTTCATATATACTGCTGTCCAGTCTGCCATTGTGCCTTCGGTTACATTGGTACAAAGGCTTATCAAAATCATGAGCAGCAAAGCACCTTTTGGAAGAATGAATTTTGCTCCGCCACTTTCAGTGATTTTTTCTTCGTGAATACTCAAAATCGTTGGTCGAAGTAGAAAAACTAAAATGATAATAATAAAGCCTATTGCACCCATCTGATAAGTTGGGAGAATCTGCATCCCTTGTAAAATACTGGCGGCAATCGAGCCAAACATTAACCCTGCACTAAACATTCCGTGGCAGGTAGACATAATATTGATTTTGTATTGGTGTTCGAGGCTTGTTACGCACGTGTTCATAGCCACATTCGTAACCGACAAGCACATTCCTACTATAATTAAACCCAGCACAACCAAAGGCAAATAACTGATACTCACAGGAATTACATAAGTTGCTGCCAAAAGTATCAAACCCACCACAGTTGTATTTCGCATACCAAAGCGGTTGATAAAATAAGTAGAAAATGGATTCATGGAAGTTGCTCCTAAAGGCAAACTCAAAAGTAAAAGACCTAATTGTGCATCGTTCAGCTCAAATTTTTGCTTAATAAATGGAATCAAAGTCGCCCAATTGCCAAATAAAAAGCCAACTGAAATAAAAACCATTCCAACAGCGAGGCTTTGGCGATGGGTAAAAAAAGTACGTAAGTGTGTTAACATTAGTTTGTAATTTCAATTCGGTTTTGTTCGGGGTCGAGGATTACACTTTCGTAATAACCATCGCCTGTCCATCTTGGTTGTCCTATGATTTCATAGCCATCATTAGCTATTTTTTCTGTCAAATTAGCTACTTGTTCTTCATTGCCTACTGAAATAGCGAAGTGAATAAGCCCCATATATTGTTGGGAAACATCATTTTTTGAGTCAGGAATATTTGGCATTTGCATGAGTTCGAGCCTTGCTCCCGAATCGAAAGAAATGAAGTAAGACTCAAAGTCTTTTTTCTCGTTACGGTATTTTTCGTTTGATTTTCCATTAAAATATTTTTCATAGAAAACCCGCATTTTCTCAAGGTCTTTTACCCAAATAGCAATGTGTTCGATTTTCATGATTCAAATAAATCTTTGATTTTCTGATAGCTAAGTTCTTGATAATCAGTAATATAAGCATCACAAACGGGGAGTTCTTCTATTTTGTAAGTTGATAATACACCAACAACTTTTGCTCCTGCTACTTTTCCTGCTGTTATGCCCGAAAAAGAATCTTCAAAAACTACACATCTATTTGGTGTAATATCTAAGTTTGATGCAGATTTTAGATACACTTCAGGGCTTGGTTTGTGTGTGCTTACGTCTTCACTGGCGAGCAATGATTGCATTTTGTCACGAAGTGGTAGTTTGCTCAAAATCAGCTCCATATTTAAGTAAGGAGCCGAAGTAGCGATGCCCGTTTTTACGCCGTTGGCTTTCAAATCTTCGATAAATTCTATTAATCCTGCAATGGGCTTAACATTAGCCTCGTAGATTTCTCTAAATAATGCCTCTTTTTCAAATTCCATTTGGGCAAATTCTTCGCCTACAATTTCTCTTTTGAAGAAATGCTTTAGAATATAGCTATTACTTTTTCCGTACATGTGTGCGATAAATTCTTCCTCACTTGACCCGATGCCAAATTTGTCTAAAAAGGCTTTCCAAGCCAATGAGTGGTAGGGGTTGGTGTCGCAAATGACACCATCCATGTCAAAAACTACTGCGAATGATATTTCCAATGGGTAAGTTTTTTTTACAAAAGTACGGCTTTTCAAGGCTTGATTCTATCTTTTCATTTACTAAAAATGATACTCAATTGATAGATTTTGTTTTAAAAAACTTATTTTTGCTTTAGATTGCCATTGTTTACAGCAAAAAACAAAATCTCCCATGCCTTATAAAACCTGTTTTTCCTTGAATCATTTCATTCTAAAAGCAAAGCTTTTCTTGCTATCGGCTCTTTTTACTTGCGTGTTTTGCTTTACAACTTTTGCCCAAACGAGTGGTGTTCCGTTTAGTGTTTCTTTCCCTACAAACAGAGTAGTTTTTCAGCGAAACAATGAAAATTTTGGTTTTGTAAACATCATCGGAAATTATACTCAAACCTTAAACAAAATAGAAGCTCGACTCACACCCATAGTAGTTGGACAAGGTGTGGCAACCGATTGGATTTTGGTGCAAGAAAATCTTAAAGCAGGGTATTTTGCAGGCAAGATAAAAGCAGCAGGAGGCTGGTATAAATTAGAGATTAGAGGTATAAAAGGCGGGGCTATTTTGAAAACTATTACGATTGATAAAGTAGGGGTAGGCGAAGTTTTTATCGCTTTGGGTCAGTCTAATGCACAAGGTTTAGCTGAATCTGGAGCAAAAGGAGCAACTGATGATAGAGTAAATACGGTGAATTTTTTTAATGATAATGGCACTCTTTCCGAAAACTTTAGTTTTGTGCAATTGAGTCAAAATGTAGATATTGCTCCGCATGGAACGGGGCCGTGGTGTTATGGCGAATTAGGTGACAAACTGGCAAAAAGATTAAATGTACCAATTATGTTTTTTAATGCGGGTTTTTTAGCTGTTTCGGTTATTAACTGGCGAGAAAGTGCAGAGGGGCAGCCAACCTATAATTTTGTTTTGGACGTAGGTGGACGCTTTCAATATAATTTTGGACTACCTTACTCAAACCTTCGAAATACGCTTAATTATTATGGCTCTTTGCTGGGTGTACGTTCATTACTTTGGATTCAAGGTGAAACTGATAATTCGCCAAATAAATTATCGGCTGTGGTTTATTCATCAAATTTGCAGAAGGTTATTGATATTTCTCGAAACGATTTTGATGCTAACTTAACTTGGATGGTTGCACGAACTTCACTCACCTATTTATCCCCATCGAATCCCGAAATTATTGGTGGACAAAACAGAGTGATAAATAAAGCAGGAAACAATGTATTTGCTGGTCCTTTTACAGATAATTTGCAAATACCAAGACCCGATAATGTGCATTTCAAAAATGTTTCATCCAATAACATGGGGCTTTCGTTGCTTGCTGAAAATTGGGATAAATTTCTTGATAATAATTTCTTTCAAAATTCTAAGCCTGTATTGGCTAAAACAATTATTGAACCCGAGATTTTGTGCGATGCTGATAATCTGTGTGTACTGAAAGTATCAGATACTTTCAAAGGTATTGAATGGTCGAATGGCTCAAAAAGTAGCTTGATTATAGTTGGGAAAGGAGCATATTCGGTAACTCTTAAAGATTTACAAGGCAATAAATATTTAAGCCCTACCATCAATACTAATTTGATTTACCCACAAACAAAACCTACTATTAGCAATGATACGAATTTAGAGTTTTGTACTGATGGAACAACAAAAATAGCACTGACTGCCGATGGGCAAGAGTTTAAAACCTTTCAGTGGAGTTCGGGCGAAACAACTCAAAAAATTATGGTCGGAAATTCAGGCGAATTTACTGTAAAAGCTAAGAATGAATTTGGCTGTGTTTCGCTTGTTTCTGATAAAGTTTTAGTAACGGCAAAACCTATTCCTACTCAACCCAAAATTACAGTTTCACCTGCTAATAATGTTTGTGAAGGGCAAAATATTACGCTTTCAACCGATAGTAATGACAAAATATTATGGAACAATAATGCCACCACAAAAGCGATTCAGTTTGATAAAGCTGGTAATTATGAGATTTCTTTAAAAGTAACCAATGACTTTGGTTGTGTTTCTTCGACTTCAACTTTGCAAAAACTAAGTATCAATCCAACTCCCAAACAACCAACAGTAATACAATTTGGTGTTTTCTCTTTGCAGGCTACAAGCGGCGATTTTCTGGCGAAAGACCAATTTGAATGGAAAAGAGAAAATACGGTTTTCTCAACAACCAGCACCCCTTTACTGAGAGCCACTCAGTCAGGAGCTTATAAGGTTTCTGTTATGAGGAAATATCAAGTAGGTGATAGCCAGTTACTAACTTGTCAATCAAAAGCATCTAACACTGTTTTTTTTCAACTACTAAATAATTTTGTTTCGATTTACCCCAATCCTGCAACCGAGCTTATTTATTTGGAAACAAAAGAAGCGATGAAGAACCTCGAAGTGAAATTTTATACGCCCTCAGGAAAGCAAATATATAAATTCCGCTTAAATGATACCTCCGAACGCACTGAAATTGATTTGAGAAGTTTAGAAAAAGGAGTTTATATAATAAAAATCAAAGGCGATAGTTTTGAAGAATCTAAACGCTTAATAATACAGTCAAAATAAAGAAACTATATAGCCAATAAATTGGTTAAAAGAGTTCGAGTTTATTCTAAAAAACTGAATGAATAATATCCAAGAAGCAACGGGCTGTGTTCCGCATAATATTAAGTATCCCGAAGTTGAAACGCTTGACCCTAAGCACTATATTATCATCAAAGGGGCGAAAGTAAATAATCTCAAAAACATTGATGTAGCTATTCCTCGCAATAAATTAGTTGTTATTACAGGGCTTTCGGGTAGTGGAAAATCATCATTGGCTTTTGATACACTTTTTGCCGAAGGCCAACGAATGTACGTTGAAAGTTTGAGTTCTTATGCTCGTCAGTTTTTGGGAAGGATGGAAAAACCCGATGTTGATTATATCAAAGGTGTTTCTCCAGCCATTGCCATCGAACAAAAAGTAGCTACCAAAAACCCTCGTTCAACGGTTGGTACTACAACTGAGATTTACGATTATTTCAAATTACTTTTTGCTCGTGCAGGAATCACCTATTCACCAGTTTCGGGCAAAGAAGTCAAAAAAGATACTGTTACAGATGTCGTAAATTTCATTCTTTCGCACGATGAAGGTATTCGAATAATGATACTGACACCTTTTAAAGTAAAAGAAGACAGAGAAATAGAAAAAGAATTAGAGCTACTGCTTCATAAAGGTTATACTCGCATTGCGGTTGATGGCGAAGTAAAGCAAATTGAAGAAATTCTGAGCGAAAAAATAAAACTTTCGGACAAACAAAGATTAGAAATTCTGATAGACCGAAACGTTGTAAAACATGATGATGAAGATACTCAATTTCGTTTTTCTGACTCGGTGCAAACTGCTTTTTTTGAGGGAGAAGGTGAATGTGTTGTTGATATCGTTTCTACGAATGAAATAGGAGAGAAGCAGACAAATCGTAAAATTTTTTCTGATAAATTTGAATTAGACGGCATTGTTTTTGAAGAACCAAGTGTCAATTTATTTACCTTTAATAATCCTTACGGAGCTTGTAAACGCTGCGAAGGTTACGGAAAAGTTTTAGGAATTGATCCAGAATTAGTGATTCCTGACAAAAATTTATCGGTATTTGAAGGAGCAATTGCCCCATGGCGAACCGATCGTATGAGCGAGTGGCTCGCACCTTTACTTCGTAATGGTATTCGTTTCGACTACCCAATTCATCGTGCTTACAAAGATCTTACTAAACAACAACAGCACTTGCTCTGGACAGGAAATGAATTCTTTCAAGGGCTGGATGCTTTTTTTGTTGATATTGAAAGCCAAGTATATAAAGTTCAGTACCGAGTGATGCTCTCTCGTTACCGTGGCCGTACCGACTGTCCCGATTGTCGAGGCTCACGTTTACGTAAAGATGCAAGCTTTGTAAAAGTAGGTGGAGCATCAATTACAGACTTGGTTTTGATGCCAATGTCAGATGTAATAAATTTCTTTAAAACTTTACAACTGCCTGATTATCAACAAGCTGTGTCGAAACGGATTTTGATCGAAATAAATACTCGCCTCGAATACATGGAGCGAGTTGGTTTAGGCTATTTGACTTTAAATCGGCTTACTTCGAGTCTTTCGGGTGGTGAATTTCAACGCATAAAATTAGCAACATCACTCGGAAGTGCCTTAGTTGGTTCAATGTATATTCTCGATGAGCCAAGTATTGGACTTCACCCAAGAGATACTCAACGTTTAGTGAGTGTATTGGAATCGCTGCGAGACATGGGAAATACGGTGATAGTAGTTGAACACGAAGAAGAAGTAATGCGTGCCGCAAACCAAATTATAGATATTGGTCCCGATGCGGGTACACTTGGAGGAGAGCTGGTTTTTCAGGGAAATTGGGAGGATATTAATAAAACAACTCCCCTATCAGGGGTGGGAGGAGTGGTTTCTCACACTATCAATTTTTTAACAGGAAAAGACCAAATTCATGTACCAACGCAACGACGAAAACCAATAGATTTTGTCGAAATAAAAGGAGCAAGAGAAAATAACTTAAAAGAATTGGACGTAAAATTTCCTTTGGGTGTGCTTACGGTCGTTACAGGCGTGAGTGGCTCAGGAAAATCGACTTTAGTTCGTAAAATTTTGTTTCCAGCCATTGCTCGCTTGAAAGGAGAATATAGCGAAGAAGCAGGAAAATATTCGGGCTTGATTGGTTCGCTCGACCGCATCACACAAGTCGAAATGATTGACCAAAATCCAATCGGAAAATCGTCTCGCTCGAACCCTGTTACGTACATCAAAGCCTATGATTATATTCGCCAAATGATGGCTGAACAACAACTCTCAAAAGCACGAGATTACAAACCAGCTTTCTTCTCATTCAACGTTGATGGCGGTCGTTGCGAAGCTTGTCAAGGTGAAGGAGAGCAGACAATTGAGATGCAATTTATGGCAGATGTACGCCTAAAATGCGAAAGTTGTGGCGGAAAAAGATTCAAACAAGAGATTTTGGAAGTCAAATACAATGAAAAAGACATTTCTGATATTCTCGCAATGACGGTTGATGAAGCAATTGAGTTTTTTAGCAAAAGTGAGCCAAAATTAGCCGACAAACTTCGCCCACTTCAAGATGTAGGACTCGGATATATTCGCTTAGGACAATCATCAAGCACACTTTCGGGCGGCGAAGCTCAACGTGTAAAATTGGCGTTTTTCTTGAGTAAAGGCAATGCCGATAAAGGCAAAACACTCTTTGTTTTTGATGAACCAACTACTGGCTTGCATTTCCATGACATCAAGAAATTGCTCAAAGCCATCAATGCTTTAGTTGACCAAGGCGATTCGGTTATTATCATTGAACACAACATGGAAATCATCAAATCGGCAGATTGGATAATAGATTTAGGCCCTGAAGGTGGCGAAAAAGGCGGTTATTTGACTTTTGAAGGCACGCCCGAAGAAATGATAAAACTCGAAGGAAACTATACGGCAGATTTTTTGAAAGTGAAGGTTTAAACCATGAAACACTTTTGGGTCATATTCAAGCTAATGTTGCTCTTGGTTTTTGCTCTTCGATTGTTAAAATCTAATCGAAAAGTAACTAAAAATGAGCATGACTCCAATTGTGGATTTTTCAATTTATTTCAAAAAAAAGTGTTTTCTGAGAAAATCCAAATTGAGTTTGAAAGTGCTACGCCAGACTTACAATTAAAAGAAATTTTTCGTAAGAATATTCGTCCAAAAGAAGAAAACTGGAAGCAAAATGGAAGTCTTTACGACGATTTTTTTGCTTCTTTAAGTATAGAAGAAAGACTCATTTATATCGCCATAATTTTCGATAAAAACTTTCAAAAAGGCAGCATTTTTCATTTTCTGTGGCATAAAACCGAATGGATAATTGCATTTGGACAGTCATTGAAATACATTCAAGCAAAAGGCTTTTATGCTCATTATCAACAAGTTATGCTTGAAATAACGGGTTTTGACTTAGAAACGATTGCTACCGAAAATAACGATTTCTTTCCTCTCGACCTTCACCCCGACGGCAGCCAAGTATTTGATTCAGTAAAGCGTTTCGACAAAGAATTTGACCGAAATATATTTTATCAACTAATAATTTCGTTTACTTTTGAGAAACAAACCTGAGTTGCACTTTACTGCTAATAATAATGACGCTATTTTACCGCCAAAACTTTTGCTTAATCTTCTTTTTTTTCTTTATAATTTCTTCTATTTCTGCTCAAACATTTTCAGTTTCGGGCGTAGTGCGAGATGCTAAAACAGCTGAGGTCGTGCCTTTTGCTAATGTATTTATCGCCAACACAACCAAAGGCACAACAACTAACGAAAAAGGCGAATATACACTCACAAAAATCCCCTTCGGTACGGTCGTTATTTCGGTTTCGATGCTCGGTTACGCTCCCGCACGGCAGACTATTCGTGAAGAAAATGTAACAATAAAAGAAATAGACTTTACACTCAATCCAAATGAGCAGGAACTAAGCGAAGTGAAGGTTTCGAGTAGTCGAGATAAAACTTGGGAAAAACAATTTCAACGTTTTTCTAAGGCTATTTTAGGTGAAACTCCGTTAGCAAAATCTTGTACGATTAAAGATAGCTATCTCATTGATTTTGAGGAGATTAAAGGTATTTTAAAGGCAACAACTACTCGGCCAATCGAACTCGAAAACTTGGCTTTGGGCTACCGTGTTTTTTTTACGTTGACTAGTTTTTTGTTATCAAATGATGAAATTCAATACCAAGGTTATGCACGTTTTGAGGAGTTGAAACCTGTCAGCGAAAAAGAGCAAAAAAACTGGATTATAAATAAAAAAATGGCTTTTGAAGGCTCTGACCGACATTTGTTTTGGTCATTGGCAAATCAAAAATTGAAGGCAGAAGGCTACGAGGCTTTTGTTGATGCTGTTGGCTTTAATCCAGCTAATCGTTTGGGCAATTTTTATGGACAATTGGGAAAAAGTATCTTGTCGATTAGCTTAGATTCTCTCATCAAAAAAGGGAGAATTGCTAACGAATTCCGCATAAAACTCCCGAAACGCATCGAATTGCATTTTGCGAGTCCGTATTTCAATGGGCAGTTTTATCGAGATGATAACCGTATGATTTCGTGGGTAGAAGCCTCCAAGGATTTAGATTTTAACGACAATGGCGTTATCCAAAATCCTAAAGATTTGGTCGTTTCAGGCTTTATGAGCAACAAACGTTTGGCAGAAATGCTACCACTTGATTATTTGCCAAGCGAAACTACTCAGCGAGAAATTCCACAAACCAAAACCAATATAGAACTTGATTCTACAACGCAAAAAAGTGTTTGGCGTTTGCAAGAACAAGTACAGCTTTCGACTAATAAATCTTATTATCATGCAAACGAAAATCTGTGGTTTTCGGGAAAAATGCTCTATGCTGATGTCTCGATGAGCGATTCGATTAGTAAAGTAGTTTATGTGGAATGGATAAATCCACAAAATGAGTTGATTAGCCGCCAGAAGTACCGTGTAGATTCATTGCATTTTCAAGGGATGCTGAATCTTCCCTCCAATCTTTTGTTAGGAAATTATCGTCTTCGAGCATACACGAAATGGATGCTAAACTTTGGTGATTCGACCATTTTTGAGCATATTGTGCCAGTTATTTCACCAAAACAGTACATTGCGGAACGCCGCCCGTTAGATAAAAACAATGTTACAAACAATTCTTCAATAAAACTTATTACCGACAAAAAAACGTATCAATCACGAGAAAAAATAATAGTTCAGATTGAAGGACTCAAAGCTGAAAATTTAATTGTTTCGGTAACCGATTCGATGGTAATTCGCCGAGTAAAATCTTTGGAAACAAAAGCAAAATCATTTCTTTCGGTATCAAGTTTCAAAATTCTTCCTGCTTTTAAGTATTTAGCCGAAACGGGTTTGACTCTTTCTGGAAAAGTTTTAGACAAAAATAAAAAACCTACATTAGCCAATTTGGTTTTTTATTTTGGAAAAGCACAATATACTGTAACAGCTCAAACAGACACCGAAGGGAGATTTTCAGTTTCGGGCATTCAACTAAGTGATACCACCGATATTAATTACCAAGCAACTGACTTGAAAGGGCGTTTATTAAATAAAATATTATTTGATATTGAAGAATTTCCAATCATAAAATCGTCAGTCACGGCACTTTCTTTTGAAATAAAAGACTTGAATGAAACAGTTTTCATAGAAAAAGATATTGATTTACCAAAAGATGCTATTCATCTTGATGAGGTGAGTATAAGAACCAAAAGAACAGAAAAGCAATTTGTGAGTAAACCTATTTATGGAAATCCTGATTTCACGGTTTATGCCAAAGACATGGGCCCAGCATTGATCGGGATGAACCCAGTTTTGGCTCTGCAGGGAAAAGTACCAGGTGTTCAGATTACTTATGCCGATGGGAGAATAAAAGTAAGAATACGGGGTGGACAAAATTCAATAGAGGGCGATTCTGCACCATTGTATTTAATTGATGGTTTTCCTGTTGAAGACGTAAATTCGTTGTTGAGTGTTAATTTTGATAACATCGACCGCATCGAAGTGTTAAAAACTTCTCGTGCCATGTTTGGCTCACGCGGAGCAAATGGTGTGATTGCGATTTATACAAAATCGTCAGTATCAAAACCGTCCGAAAGAAATATTGCTGGGCTGAAAGCAAGTGCAAAACAACTGACAATAATTGGTTTTCAAGAAGTAAAACCATTTTTTAGTCCAAATTACGGAACTGCACAAGTGAAAGAATCAAGCAAGCCTGACATGAGAACTACTATTTTTTGGCAACCTAAACTTTCTAAGAATACCTTCTCTTTTCATGCTGCTGATAATGCAGGAGTTTACAGGATTTTAGTAAAAAATGGCAATGAAACTTCAGAGGTTTTCGTGGAAGTGAAAAGGTAAAACAAAATCACAACAAAACCACCCTTTTGAGGTGGTTTTGTTGTGATTTTTATAACTCTTTCATTATTTTTTGAATTTTGTCATTTTTTAGTGTTATAAACAAGGGAAAACTTCTTGTTATTTTTCTGATAGAATCGTGTGGAATAGGTACTGTCTTAAAAATAGGTTTTAAATCTATCAAATATTGTTTTACAAATTTCTCTGGTATTTTATAATGTACCCCAAAATTTAGACAGGCAAGATAATTGAGTAATCACTGTCTAAACATTCAAAACAATGAGTAAAAACAAGCGTCGGAATTTCAGTTCT
>NZ_JAYWCU010000167.1:0-5341 GCF_043780375.1 Emticicia sp.
TACGCCCAAAGGAGTCCAAGTTATATTTATGAAATCTTTTAATGGAATTTTTTCAGTATTAATCGAAATTCGATTGCCGTTAACTGCTGTTCGTAAATATAGAGTATCATACAAAACATCGGCAAAATCGATTTGAAGATTTGGTTCCGTATAAAATTGCTTTTGTTGAGGTAAAATCTCTTGTTTTATGCCAATGCTTTCGGAGTTATTTTCGACTTGAACGAAATCGGCAATTCCTTTATTCAAATCGTGCAAATAAACTGATTCTTTACCTCTTTTATAGGCTAATGGTACTGATGTTGGTAAACCTTTGTATTGTAAAATTGCCGTTGAAGTTTTGGCATTTTTGGCTCTTATTGCAAGGGTATTTTCGGTAATAGAAGTAGAAATATTACCTACATACTTACTTTCATTTGCTAATTCTTCTACAAAGGTTTCGTTTGGGGTATCGCCTTGAATCGAAAAGTTCATGGTTGAAGTATTGCCGTAAGAATCTTTCACTTTAATATTGACACGGTGCAATTGCCCATCTTTCACATAGATTTTACCTTGATTTTGGTCAGTTTCATAAATTGAAAGGCGGTTTCCGTCAGAAACATAGCATTTCTGAATCTTGACACCGTTGGTTTCAGCAATTTCATAATCTATATGAACATTAATGTCTTTCGAGACATCGAAGGGCATTTTTTCTAAGTTAAGTTTATAAGTAGTAATGCCATCGACCTGAACTTCTAATTCGGTAACACCCATTCGGAAAGGCGACGTTTGACTACGGTCATAAGCATTGAGTTCGAGTCCAATTATACCATGAGCTTTAATGACAGTTGGAAGGGTGTAATTTCCTTCAGAAATACGAGTTGGAGCAACCGAAATTCGCCCAAATTCGCCATTTACACGAGAGTAAGCGTTTAGGGTTTTTAATATAACTCGCTCTATAACAGGTGATTGTGAATCTTGAATTTCACCAAAACCAAATTTCATGGGATTGATGGCATTTTCGAACTGGTCACGAATTTCGAAGTGCAAATGTGGACCACCTGACGCACCTGTATTGCCCGAAATTGCTACAATCTCGCCTTTTCGTACAAGAATCTCGTCTGGAGCGGGGCTCAATTCAATATCCCAAGTTTGCTGGTTATATTCCTGTTTTCGTAGATACTGCTCTATCCGACTACTATAATTTTTCAAATGACCATAAACCGTTGTATAGCCATTAGGGTGTGTAATGTAAAGCACATTGCCATAACCGCCACGCATTACTCTGATTTTTGAAACGTAACCTTCGGCAGCGGCGTAGATAGATAATCCTTCTGCACCACCTGTACGAATGTCGAGACCCGCATGAAAATGATTGGTACGTAAATCGCCAAAACCGCCTGACAATGAAGCCGGTTGGTTTGGTTGAATCGGAAACATGAAATAACCTTTAGGATATTCTTGATTTTGATTCGCTTGTCTTCTTTGTGCAAAAACAACGTTAGAAGAGGTGTCAGAAATCAAATAGGTAACAAGCAAAAGTGAGCTTAAAATTCGTGTGAGTATCATATTCTACCCCTAAGATTACACATTCCACCAAAAATGGGGAATAAAGTTGTCATTATAAATCTGTTACTTCCGCTTTTAGGGCAGGAATGTAGGTTGCTGCGGAATTTACTTTACCTCAAACTCCAACATTTTTTCATTTTCAATAAAAGCCGTCAAAATATCTCCAACTTTTACAGCTGCAACGCCTGCGGGTGTTCCTGTAAAAATAATATCACCACTTTTCAGGGTAAAAAATCTTGAAACAAATGCAATGATCGTATCAATCGGATAAAGCATCATTGAAGTATTTCCTTCCTGGCGGATATTTCCATTTACGTCGAGATGAAAATTGAGATTTGCCAAATCAGTAAATTTACTTTTTGGCACAAACTCCGAAATAGGGGCTGAGCCATTAAAGCCTTTAGCTAAGTCCCATGGTAAACCCTTTGCTTTTAGTTTAGATTGAATATCACGTGCTGTAAAGTCGATACCAATTCCTACTTCGTCATAATATTTATGGGCAAATTTTTCCTCAATATTTTTTCCCATTTTGCTAATTTTTATAATAATTTCAACTTCATGATGGATGTCCTGCGAGAAATCAGGATAATAAAATGCTTCTCCATCTTTCAAAACAGCTGTTTCTGGCTTTGTAAAGATAACAGGCTCATCTGGACGTTCATTATTAAGTTCTTTGATGTGTTCAGCGTAATTTCTACCAATGGCGATAATTTTCATTAAAAAATAAGATAAGTTTGAAGAAAAAGTTTTTAGCGAATTGCCAATATATACCTACTTTTAAGCAATATTGTTTACAAAAATACGTAATTAATCCTTTGCAAGTATTTTTTAAATAGTATAATTTTTTTCTAACTCATATTTATTAACTTATATTTGTAATACTTATTAGACAAATATCTTGTCTTAAACACAATCTAAATAAAATTAAAATGAAAACCTTTTTTAAATCTTCGATTGCAGCAATTGCATTCGTCATGCTTATTTGGGCTTGCCAGAGAGTGCCCCTTACTGGACGTAAACAATTTGTTGGCTTGGTGTCAAACGAACAGATGATTCAGATGAGTTTCGCCGAGTACAAAGGCTTTATGGATACTTCGAAAGTAGTTTCGTCGAATGCAAAAGATGCCGAAATGATTGCTCGTGTTGGTGGGAAAATAAAAACTGCCGTTGAAAATTATTTGATACAAAATAATTATAGTCAAGTGATTGATGGCTATCAATGGGAGTTTAAATTGGTACAAAACAAAGAACTGAACGCATGGTGCATGCCAGGTGGGAAAGTTTGTTTTTACACAGGAATTTTGCCTATTTGTAAAGATGAAGCAGGAGTTGCCGTAGTTATGGGTCACGAAATTGCCCACGCCATAGCCAGCCATGGACGTGAACGAATGAGCCAAGCATTGGCAGCTCAAGGTATAACGCAATTGGGTGCTATTGGGGCAGGTGTAGCAACAGGAAATCAGGAAGTGATGGAAATCGCAGGGCAGGTTTTAGGTGTTGGCTCACAGCTTGGATTTGTGCTTCCTAATAGCCGTAATCAGGAATCAGAAGCAGATAAATTAGGATTGATATTTATGTCGATGGCAGGTTATAACCCCCAAAATGCAGTAGATTTCTGGCAAAGAATGGCTGAAGCAGGTGCAAAATCTCAGAAACCACCAAAATTGCTCTCAACTCACCCCGCTGACGAAACTCGAATTGCTGATTTAAAATCTCAATTGCCACAAGCTATGAAATATTATCAGGCTTATAGAGGAAAGTAATTCAAAGCATTTGAAAATAACAAAAAAGGTGTTGAAAAATATTCAACACCTTTTTTGTTGCAAAAATTTGGAAACGAATATTCTTTACATACTTTTGTGCTTGTATAGACAAGTTATGAAGTTTTATCATATATTTAAAGATAATGATGTTGCTAAAAGATAAAAAAATAGTAATCATTGGTGGAACAACAGGCTTAGGATTATCAGCAGCAAAAGCATTTATTGAGAATGGAGCAAAGATTTTGGTCGTTGGCAGAAGTCCCGAAAGCTGCTTAGCCGCTGAAATAGAATTGGGCGAAAATGCCCGTGTAATGAGTGGCAATGCAGTAATTGCAAAGACCGCGACAAAAGCCATTGAATTGATAATAAACGAATTTGGTGATTTTGATGGACTTTATCACGTAGCTGGTGGAAGTGGACGAAAATTTGGTGATGGCCCATTGCACGAATTGACTTTAGAAGGTTGGAATAAAACATTTGAATTAAATCTAACAAGTCTGATGCTCTCAAACCAAGCCGCTGTCAGAAAGTTTTTGGAATTGGGTAGGGGAGGAACAATCTTAAATATGGGGTCGGTTTTGGGGCAATTCCCTTCGCCAAAATATTTTTCGACGCACGCTTACGCAGCAACAAAATCGGCGGTAATTGGCTTTTCTAAATCTATTGCGGCTTATTACGCACCTAACAATATCAGAATCAACGTTTTAGCACCTGCTTTGGTCGAAACGCCGATGTCGCAACGAGCCTCAAGAGATGAAACAATTTTGAATTTTATAAAAACCAAACAACCGCTCGATGGTGGCAGAAATGGTCATGTCAGTGACTTAGACGGTGCAGCCGTTTATTTCATGTCGGATGCGTCAAAATTTGCAACTGGTCAGACACTTTTTGTTGATGGTGGTTGGGGCGTAACAGAAGGGCAAATCGATAATGAATAACGAGTAATTTTTATTTTTTTTGTATTTAAACACACAATATTGGCTTGGTTTTATGGGCTTTATCATCGGAATTGATTTGGGAGGCACAAACATTAAAGGTATCATTATCAATGAAAATGGTGATGTGTTGAAGCAACATTATATTCCAACTCAAGATTCTGGAGATGCCTCATGGCGGATAAATGTGAAGGAAATGCTTGATTATCTTAAAGAATATTTGCGAGAACCAATTTTAGGAATTGGACTTTCTGCTCCGGGCTTACCCAATGCACAAAATCAGTGTATTGCCTATTTGCCCAATCGTTTAAATGGCTTAGAAAACTTTATGTGGGGCGAATATTTCGGAGATGCCACGTATATCCTAAATGACGCTCACTCGGCTTTAATGGCAGAAGTAAAATATGGTGTAGCAAAAGATAAAAAAAATGTAGTTCTACTCACGCTCGGCACGGGTGTTGGTGGTGGAATTTTGATAAATGGTCAGCTATATCAAGGACTTTCACAAATGGCAGGACATTTTGGACATATTTCTATCAATGCTTATGATGACACAAAAAGTATTGTGGGCATGATTGGAAGTTTGGAATATGCCATCGGAAATTATTCGATTGAAGAAAGAACACACGGCAGGTTTACCTCAACATGGGAGTTGGTCGAGGCTCATCGTAGAGGAGATTTTTTTGCAACCTATATTTGGCTTTCGTCAGTCCGCAAGCTGGCAGTCGCTATAAGTTCATTATGCAATGCTCTTTCGCCCGAAATGGTTGTTTTAGCAGGTGGATTAACGCTTGCCGATGATGCTCTATATGAACCTCTAAAATCATTCATGGATTTGTATGAATGGAGACCAGGCGGAAAAAAAACAGAAATAATTCAAGCATATTTCGGAGATATGGCAGGAGCAATTGGTGCGGCTGCTTTTGCTCAGTCGAAGTTTAATTAAGTGATAAGTTTGATCTGTTTCGAAGTTGAGTAGTATTAAAGTGCTTATAATAAGTAATTTATGCGAATTACGGGTTTAAAGTATAATTATTTTAAGATAACTTGACTCAAATTGTATTATTTTAATTTTTAGCAAAAAAAGACAGAGTGGGG
>NZ_JAYWCU010000168.1:0-14906 GCF_043780375.1 Emticicia sp.
TTGTACATATTATAATTATATATTTTTACAAAATTAGGCGAGTTTGTCTTTTACTCGTCTAATTTCTCCAAGTATTATTATTTGTGTACGGTTTTAAAACATACTCTAAAAAGATACATCCAAAAGTTGTTTATATAATATTTTATTTAATATAGGTAACTTGTTATCTAAATCAGATTCTTCCTCGATAGAATAAATTATTTTACCAGTATTATCTATGAGAAATATTGTTGGAATACTTATCATACCATAAATATTTGATATTTCGGGATTTCCAAAAATGTGTATCCATTTCATTTCATACTTTTTAATAATACTTAAATATTTTTCCGAGTCAGTATCCATAGAAATAGAAATAATTTCAATCTGATTTTGAGTAAACCGTTCTCTAATTGACTTAATAATCGGTATCTCTTGAATACAAGGCTTGCACCAAGAAGCCCAAAAAACAAGTAAAATAAATTTACTATTAATTTTTTTTAAAGATATGGTATCATGATTAATATCCATTGATTCGAAAATAGGAGCGATACTCCCTTTTTTTAAGAGTCTTCCCACTAACTTTTTTTCAATTTCTTTTCCTTCGAAAGATTGCCGAAATTTTTTTGGGAATGAATTATAAATTTTTGCCAGTTTGGGGATATTATAATCAATATAAACGATTTCTCTTCTAAAAAGCCAAAATGAGTAATATAATTTCTTATATTTAAGTATAAATTTTATTTTTTTTTCATTAAGTTCTTTTTGTTTTTCATTAAAAAGTATTTTTAATGAGTCATTTACTCCCATATCTAATTTAGATTTTTCATAAAAAGAATCTAAATCTCTATTTTCTATATCTATGAAGTTTTTATATAATTTTTCACCTTTATCATTAAGATTATAGATATTTGTTAATCTTTCATGTTCAAATAATGTTTTTTTAATGTCGGTATTTGATTTTTTTGTAAAATCCAAAGTAGCAGGTTTATCAGTAACCCAATATCTATTACATTTTAATTTTTCATTTTGATAGCAAATCTTTATTGTAGCTGCAATGGAAAAAAACTCACCCTCCAATACTGTTTGATTATCATGAAAAACCGGTGAAGTTATAATAAATCGGTTTTCTCTTCCATTTTCATAAGCAATAATTGTATTATTAATATTTATATTTTCTGGAAAAATGATATTCACATTAAATTTTTTTTGAGCATTAATATCAAAAGAAATTATTAAATATAATATTGTTAATACTTTTTTCATTGAAATGTTATTTTCAGAATATTCTTGATAAGAAATAATGTTACCACACAGGTTGATTTTTAATAATTAGATTTAGGTATGGAAGTACCTCCAGTTGCCTTTTTAGCAATGTATCAATGACAGAACCAATGACACCCCTTAGTCAGCATCTGTGATGCCGGACTTGTAGAGATAGAGCATTTGCAATACGACTTTCCAACCATGAACGATAAACCAATGGGTTTTATGGTTGGTTTGGTTGGTTGCAAACCAACAGTTCTTTAAGTCCATCATTTTGCAAATGCGGACTAATGGTCGTTTTCGAAAACAAATATTTATAATTTTGTCCCCGTTAGCCTAACAACAAATAACGGGGACAAAAAGCAACTTTATGGTTGTTTTTTATTTTACCAAAATTACCTTATCGGTCTTCAAAACTATTTCCCCAAAAGGTTCGGCAACAATATTGTTTTTACTTAAAATAGCCTCTAATATCTCTTTCCCCGCTGGTTCGACAGCTATCAAAAGTCCACCACTTGTTTGTGGGTCAGCTAATAAAATTCTTTGTGTATCAGTAATTGTTGAAACTTTATGACCATAACTTTCCCAGTTAGTATTACAGCCTTTTGGAGCACAAAAGGGATAAAGGTAATCGTTCGCTTCGGGCATTTTTGGCACTTTTTCATATTCAATTTCGGCACTTAGCCCGCTTCCTTCACACATTTCTATTAAATGCCCCAAAAGTCCAAAACCAGTAACATCGGTCATAGCTTTTACTTCAGACATTTTACCTAAATCTGCTCCAACTTTATTCAACCTAACCATCTGATTTATAGCCACTTGCAAATATTCAGGATTTGAGATACCCATTTTTTGAGCCGTTGCTAAAAGCCCCACTCCAAGTGGTTTTGTGAGGTATAACAAACAACCTTCGGTAGCTGTAGAATTTTGTTTTAGATGCTCAATTTTAACTTTTCCAGTAACTGCTAAACCAAAAAATGGTTCTGGACTATCAATGCTATGTCCTCCAGCCAACGGAATATTAGCTTCGGCACACGTCGCACGGCTACCGTTTAAAACTTGTTGTGCAATTTCAGCAGGAATCGTATCAACAGGCCAGCCTAAAATTGCAATTGCCATCATTGGCTCGCCACCCATTGCATAAATATCGCTGAGAGCATTGGTTGAGGCTATTCTTCCAAAATCGAAAGCATCATCAACAATTGGCATAAAAAAATCTGTTGTGCTGATGATGGCTTCACCATTGCCTAAATCAAAAACAGCGGCATCATCATTGTCTTTATTTCCTACTAATAGGCTCGAAAAAACACCTTGTGGCACATTTGTATGAAGAATTTGGTCTAAAACTTTTGGTGAAATCTTACATCCACACCCCGACCCATGACTAAACTGTGTAAGCTTTATTTCTGACATATACTGATAATGATTTTGTAAACCGACACAAAATTACATAATATTGTAAGATGATTTAAAAAATCGTTGCACTTAATTATGACTCTTTTTCTAATACCAACCATTCTTGCACCCGATACTCAAGAAATTGTTTTACCACCACAAATAAAATCAGTAGTAAGCCAATTGAATGTATTTTTTGTGGAAGAACTCCGTACCGCTCGACGATTTATTAGTAGTCTAAAACTTAATAAAGTAATTGATGATATTACATTTTATGAGCTAAACAAAGATACGCCACACGACCAAACGCTCTCACAACTTAAAAAACTTAAAACCAATGCAGGAATTATCAGTGAAGCTGGCTGCCCAGGCATTGCAGACCCAGGAGCAGTGGCGGTGGGTTTTGCTCATCAGCTAGGGCATAAGGTCGTTCCATTAGTTGGGCCAAGTTCGATATTAATGGCATTGATGGCATCAGGTTTCAATGGGCAAAGCTTTACTTTTCATGGCTATCTTCCAATAGATAAACCACTGAAAATAAAGTCATTACAAAATTTAGAACAGACAGCAAAGAAAAAAAACCAAACGCAAATTTTTATGGAAACTCCTTTCCGAAATAATCAGCTATTGGAAGATATACTACAAAGTCTAAATTCGGAAACTTTGCTTTGCATTGCTTGTAATGTTACAGACGAAGATGAATTTATTAAAACCTTACCCATCAAAGAATGGCGTAAATCTATACCTGATTTACACAAAAAGCCTACTATTTTCTTACTTTTGTAAAATGAATCGGCAGTCCACAAACGACAGTCGATAGAAAAAATAAGCAACAACTTATAATATGTTGATTGTCGTGCATCGACAGTTGATTAACAAAAATGATAAACATACATTCCTTTACATTCTCACCCATTGCTGAAAATACTTATATTTTGTGGGACGAAACTCACGAAGCTCTCATTATAGACCCTGGATGTTTGGCTCAATATGAAAAAGAAGAATTGGCCGATTTTATCTTAGATAATAAACTGGTAGTTAAGCACTTGCTGCAAACGCACGCCCACCTCGACCATGTTTTTGGCAGTGCTTTTGTGAAACGCAAATACGGCGTAAAAATGCTTATGCACAAAAACGAAATTCCGATTTTAGCCGATGTCGAAAAACGTTGTATGCTTTGGGGAATAAAAGGATACGAACCAGTAGAAGCTGACGAATTTATTGATGAAAACGATAAAATATTTTTCGGAAATTCCGAACTTGAAATTCGTTTTGTACCAGGTCATGCTCCCGGGCATTTAGCATTCCTGAATCACGCCCAAAAATTTGTTATTGGTGGCGATGTACTTTTCAGAGGAAGTGTGGGCAGAACCGATTTTCCATTTTGTAGCCATGAAACATTAATTGATAGCATTCAAACCCAGTTTCTTACGCTTGACGATGAGTATAAAGTCTATTCAGGGCACGGAGATCCAACGACTATTGGCTACGAACGAAAGACAAATCCTTTTCTTCAATAAACTTCTCTTACCTTCACCTAAAGATAGGATTTTAACAAGACAATACTCTATGAAATTATTTACTATCCCCAACCTAATGACGCTCGGAAACCTCCTTTGTGGGTGCTTAGGTATTGTTTTTGTTTTTGAAGGAAATTTACTTCTCGCCTCCCATCTAATATTTCTTGCAGGAATTCTTGACTTTTTAGATGGTTTTGTTGCCCGTTTGCTCAAACAACATTCCGAAATTGGCAAACAACTCGATTCGCTTGCTGATATGGTAACTTTTGGCATTTTGCCTTCATTTATAATTGCAAAACTTATTCAACTTTCTATTTCTCAACATAGTATTTTGTTAGATTTAATACCATCACATTTATTATCACAATCTCATCTTCCACTTTTGGCTTATATTGCCTTTATTTTAGCACTATTTTCTTGTTTACGTTTAGCAAAATTCAATATTGATACTCGTCAGTCTGAATCATTTATAGGAGTGCCTACTCCAGCCAATGCTTTTGTGGTAGCCGCATTTCCACTTATAATAAAATTCAATCCTGAATTTTCATTTCTAATTCTGAATTCAAGCGTTTTAGTAGTTTACACAATCGTAATGAGTTACCTATTAATCTCCGAAATATCCTTGTTTGCACTAAAGTTTAAAAGTTTTTCTTGGACAGATAACAAAATCAAGTACATATTTCTAATTCTTTCCGTAATTTTGCTGGCGGTATTGCAATTCGTTGCCATTCCGCTTATAATTTTTTTATATATCATTATGTCGATTATGAGTAATTTTATTGTTCAGAAAAAATAAGTTTTATAAAATTTATTAGCCTTTCTTAGTAAAATCTCATATCCCATATCTCATATCTCATATCTTAAAAAATGAAATTTCTCGCATCAATTGACGTAATGCCTATTAAGGAAATCCTTGACCCACAAGGAAAAGCAGTAATGTTAGGTTTAAAAAACCTTAATATTCAAGCAGACGACGACTCGTCAGTTATTGATTGTCGAATTGGCAAACACATCAACATGACAATCGAAGCCCCCAACAAAGCCGCTGCCGAAAGTATGGTAGAAGATGCCTGCAAAAAATTACTTGCCAACCTAATTATGGAAGAATATATTTTTGAAGTAAAAGCTATATAAAATGCAAAACCCATTCGACGAAAATCAAAATTCGGTTCGCCCGACATTTCTGACAGTTCTATGTATTCTTACCTTGGTTTGGAATGCCTATAAATTTTATGGAGCGATTCCTAATACTTTTACACCCGAAAAAGTAATGGCAAACAAAGACCAAACTAACGAAATGATGACGGATATGCTCTCGAAATATATGTCGCAGGCAGACCTTGAAAAAATAGAAGAATCTCAAATTGAAGCTGCCAAACTTTTTGAAGAACGAAACCTCGTTATTTCGGGGGGAATGAGCCTAATTTCAAGTCTTTTATTAATTTTAGGTGCAATTTGGATGTGGGGACTTCGTAAAAATGGTTTTTGGGTCTATATCGCAGGAAATATTGTTGGTATTTTAGCTCCGATTATTATTTTTGGAGGTCAAATCGGATGGTCAGTTGGCATTATGTCATTTATTGCAGCAGCTATCTTTACTGGACTTTATGCCGTCAATCTGAAATTTCTTACATAGCACTTGTTAAGACTTTGTTAATGTTCCTTAAAACCTGCTCATTTTAGGCAGGTTTTTCTATTTTTACTTTAGTAGAACTACTTTCATAAGTCGTTCGCTTTTTTGAAGATTAGTAAAAAAAAGGTATAATGAAAACAACTTTATTTGATTAATTATGACTACTTTACTAAGGGCAAACAAGATTTTCGCCCCACATAAATTATGAAAAAACTAATCTCCATTCTTATCATATCATGCTTCTGGAGGGCGGAGAGTTTGGCACAAGGTGATTTTACACGCATTTATCACCCTATCATCAACGAAGCCGAACTTGCCATTGTTGATACCAATTACTACGAAGCCCTTGATTTTTATAAAGAGGCATTCGCGAATGTCAAAAAACCTTTTGCTAAAGATTATTACAATGCTGCCATTTGTGCGGCAATGATAGGCAAATTGTCATTAACTTTCGATTATTTAGAGAAAATTATCGAAAAAGGTTATCCATCTGATAGTTTACGAAAAGATATTTTTTTTCATTACGTTGCCGATACTTGCAAGCGTTGGAATGATTTTGAAAAACAAATGAGGTTGGTAAAACCCAATATTAATTGGGAGATTCGAGATAGTTTGAAAAACTATTATGCTCTCGTTACAAAAGTACCCTACACTCCACTCACACCAGAACTCAGAAAACATTTTCAAGAAAATTACAAGAAAGAGACTTTGACAGTTACGGGAACAAAAGAGGTGTTTACGCAGGTAATTTTGGCAGATAGCTTGTTTTTTTACGGAAATTTGCCCGAAAAACTCAAAAATCAGCAAGATAGTCTTCGTAAAATAAACGATACTAAATATTCAGCAAATGCAAAAATAGCTTTTCAGAAAACCCTTGATTTGATTGAAATGAATGGTTTTCCTGACGAAAGTATTATTGGGCTATCGGGTTTTGATGTACGACCGACAAAAGTGTACAGAAACGCCCTTCTCTACGAGCGAGATTTCAATATCTCTCTGTTTGATAAAAACCTCACTATCAACATTTTAGGTAGTTCGCCATTTACCTATGGAAAGGATATTTCACCCATTTTGATTCAAGCAATTAGAGATGGAAAATTAATTCCACATCAAATCAATAGAGTTAACTCTGTAAGGTTCAATACAAATATTAAAAACTTTGAAAATAAGTTGAGTTATTACTCAATGGGTAAAGTTCAAATACTACAATTGCAATTAGAAACAAATCTTGTTTGCAAAAATAGTGAAGGAATAGCAGCTAAAAAATTCTGGAAAAAAGAAAAATTCACTGATTACAGCGAAGCCGAAATCAATGAAAAACGTACCGATATTGGCTTAGAAAAACTGGCAGATGCGTACAAAAAGGCATTTTTCAAGGAAAACCCTACCCCTTTTATCATTAATGGCGGAAGTTATCAGAAAGAACTATCGTATATTTCAAGCTGCGAGGTTCTTGAAAAAATGTTAAAAGAAAGTATATCAATAAGATAAGTCAAAAGACGACTAATAACCATCCACAGATTTTAACCACGGTCTGTTACAGTCGACTGTAGACTAAAAAATATCATTTTATCAAGAAAACATCCAATCATTCTAAGCCTACCAAATATTATTCTGCTAAAAATTCATCTTCTACTAATTATCAGTTAATTTTATGTTTTATTTCTAATTGATAAAGTAAACAGCTAAGTAAAACACTGATAACTGTTTACTGATAACTGATAAAAAAATGTCTGTAGAAACTTCCATCATTCGTGACACTCAAATCTTTGATTTAATCACGAAAGAAAACAATCGCCAATTGCACGGCATCGAATTGATAGCCTCTGAAAACTTCGTATCGCCACAGGTGATGGAAGCCGCAGGTAGTGTTTTGACAAATAAATACGCCGAAGGTCTTCCTGGCAAACGCTACTACGGCGGTTGTGAAGTTGTTGACCAAGTTGAGCAAATAGCCATTGACCGCTTAAAAACTTTGTTCAATCTTAGTTGGGCAAACGTTCAGCCACACTCTGGAGCTCAAGCAAACATGGCGGTATTTTTGGCTTGCCTACAACCAGGTGACAAAATTTTAGGCTTCAATCTTTCGCATGGTGGACATCTTTCGCATGGTTCGCCAGTAAATATTTCAGGAAAATACTTCCAACCATTTTTTTATGGTGTTGAGCAAGAAACAGGCTTAATCGACTGGAATAAAGTAGAAGAAATTGCTCACAAAGAGCGTCCAAAATTGATTATTTGTGGTGCATCTGCCTACTCTCGTGATTGGGATTATGTTCGTCTTCGTCAAATTGCTGACTCTGTTGGGGCATTACTTTTAGCCGATATTTCTCACCCAGCAGGTATGGTTGCAAAAGGACTTTTAAACGACCCTTTTGACCACTGCCATATCGTAACCACAACTACGCACAAAACACTTCGTGGAACACGGGGTGGCGTAATTATGTTACGCAATGATTTCCCGAATCCATTTGGAATCACTACTCAAAAAGGTGAAATTAGAATGATGTCTTCATTGTTAGATTCTGGTGTTTTCCCAGGAACACAAGGTGGGCCATTAGAACATATCATTGCAGCAAAAGCGATTTCTTTTGGTGAGGCTCTGACCGAAGGTTTCTATAATTATCAGGTTCAAGTTCAGAAAAATGCCAAAGTAATGGCACAAGAATTCATGAATCGTGGTTATAAAGTTATTTCTGGCGGAACAGACAATCACTTAATGTTGATTGATTTACGTCCCAAAAACCTAACTGGAAAAATTGCTGAAAACTCATTGATTTTAGCTGATATTACGGTCAACAAAAACATGGTTCCGTTTGACGATAAATCTGCCATGACAACTTCAGGCATGCGTGTAGGAACTTCAGCTATGACTACTCGTGGTCTGATTGAAGGAGATATGGTCAGAATTGTAGATTTGATTGACGACGTTTTGATGAACCATAACAATGCAACAACCATTGCCAATGTGAAGGCAGAAATCAATACTTGGATGAAACAATATCCTTTGTTTCAATTGTAATTAGTCGATAATCTAAGAATATTAAAAATAAGAAAGGCGTGGTTCAATGAACCACGCCTTTTGTCTAAACCCTAACTAAACCGTATAAAATATATAAAATTTCGCCGTTTCCGACTACCTTCTTATCCTACTAAGCAATAATACTCAAAATCTTTCTTTATAGCTACACAATCTAACTCGTGCTTATCAAAACATTTGATGCTTACCGTTTTTTGTTCAAATACTTTTTCTGCAAAAAAATGAACTATATAGTTCACTACCATTTCAACAAACGATTGTTGTGTTCCTTCTTCATCATTCTTAAATTTCTCTAAGGTGTTTTTAATACCAACTTCTATTTTTTGTAGTGGGGTTTTCATTTGAACCTTTTTTGAGATTTTGCTCAAGGCACGTTGCTGACTATATGTGTTTTGTGGGAAACCCATCGCCATTGAGTTTAAACTAAAAACTGTAATTGTAAGAAGTAATAATAGCTTTTTCATAATGTTGTGAGCGGCGAACCACTTGTTTTGCTTGTGTTAATCACTTTTTTGACTGACAATACAAAGATATATGTTTTCTTTAGTATTATGCAATACATAGTACTATTTATTTTTAACTTTATGGATAAATGGTAATTAATTATTATAAACGGTTAAAATAAATAGCTTTGTTAATAAGATGCAAAAAGATGATACAAAGTTGCACTTTCTGAAATATATTTTCAGTTAAAAAAAGTTAAAGAGTGTTAATTATGGAGTGAACTGCCATTTTTAATGTATGAAATTAAGTCATTGGCTATTTCCAATTTTGAGAAGATTTTCGGACTTATTGGGTATTAAAAACAAAAAAAGAGAAGCCTTTCGACCTCTCTTTTTTAATGAAATTTGAATTGAGCTTTACACTCATTCAAATTTATCATTATCTTAATATTCCCATAAATTATGTTCAAATTCCATCAATTCATGTTCCAATTGCTCAGATTTCAACATACCCTCACGTGGTGACTTGTAAATATCATCTAAGAATTTATCTAAAGCATTCGATTTTTTAATAATTTTTCCGTGAAACAAACGTAATTCAAAAGCATCTGCCAAGTTTTTATGCTGTGCTACGTTTGCGGCATTGTACCAAATACATTTTGGATTACTACGGAAATAACGCTCCAATTCTTTATACTTAAAAGTAGCAATCGGGCGGTCGAAACCTACCGTAGTTTGGTCAGCAGGAATAATCAATGTCATAGTCAAAATATCAAAATATTGACGTGAACGCTGTTTATCAAAAACCCAATCTTCTTTCAATTCTAAAGTAGTCAATTGCGAAGCAAAAATCTCTACACCATCAGAAGCCATTGTTTCAGTAGCAGTCGGTGCGGCAGCAGGTGCAGTAGTTGCTCCAGCAGCAGGTTTTGCACCGCCACTATCACCACCCCAACCATCATCTCCACCACTCGAAAAACCAGCAGCTTTTTCTTCTTCAGATAATCCACCACCTTCCAATTTCATTAAAAGACGCTCATTGAACTGGTCTAAAGTCAATTGTTGCGTCAAAGAATCATTCGAATAAGCTACGATCAAACCTGCTTTTACAGCATCAATCAAATGCTTCGTAATTTCGGCTCCTTTGGCAAAAAGTGGTTGATTTTGCTTTTCTTTTAAGTCAATTCTTCGCCACAAAGTGGTTTTAAACATAACATTTTCTTCATGTATCGGGCGAAGCGATAATGGATTCAAATAGTTATTTGATTTTTCCTGAGCTACTGCAAACTGGCTGATAATCAATGAGATACCAAAAGCCAAGCCTTGTAATTTCTTCATAATTCTGACAATTATTTAAAGTATTAATTCAACGGAATTGTAAAAATCAAATCACCTACATCAACTGATTCTACTTCTCCCTTAAAATTCTTACGTTCTACTCTTTTTATTATAATTACATAACGGTCGCCCGCTTGTGCTTGTTGTGCAAGGTTTGAAATATTTGCATCTGTACCATAACTACCTCCTCCTACTTTTCTTGAACCACGAGCCAAGTTTACTTCAAACTCAGCTACACGGAACTGTGCATCTTCTGGATTGGTTGCTTTAAACGACTCATCGGCTATTGCACCAGCCCGTAGTGTTCTTAAACCTGTGGCAGAAGCTCCTCTCCTTTCGTCAATTGGAGAGCCATTACCAAACATTTTGATAGTTGGCTTAGGTACACGACGAACAGGGAAGTTAAATGTTTGTAAAGTAATTCCAGAATTAACAACATTCATTGATGCTTTTGCAGCATTTGGTACAATCGTTACTTTTCCGCTTCCTCCTGGAATAAACTCAGCACCTGTGCCACTAAATGAAGGACTATACAAAGCACCCAACCCCGGTGAATACGTTACCAAACGGTTAGCACATTTGAAGTACAAAGCTGGCATCGAAGCTGTTTCGATTTGTACAGAAGGCTTCAAAACAGTATATGTTTCTTCTTTTTCAACCGATTTCATGCTACCATCAGGAGAAGGATATGCAACAATTGCTTTGTAAGAACGCTGCAATTGCCCATTTTTATCAAAATCACCACCCGAAGCAGTAATTTCGTAAGTTCCTTTGCCATCTTTTACTGGTAAAGCCGAACCGTTGATGCTGATTCGTGGCGTAATAGATTTTGAATAAGCTCCAATCGCTACTTCTGCACGATATTTCTGTCCTGCTACTACCGAGCGGGAATCAGGAATTACAACAGCAAAGATTTCATCAAACTTAATTTCTTTGATACCCACTTGGCTTGCCAAATATTCTAATACTTCTCCTTCAATCCGACGAACTTCCGATTGCTTTTGACTCAAAACTGCCAATGCTGCTGGCACTGGAGTTTGGGCGAAATATAATTCCGAAAAGTCTTTGTTTCTCGTAATACCATCAGTTTTTGCCAATGCTGGGTCTTTTGACGCATCAATAGCTAATTCTGGAAATTTAGTGTTTGGAGCAGCAAATTTTTGTAATTGAACAGCAAAATCGTTTAATTTTTGCTTCAAAGCATAGCCTTTACCATTTTTAGCAGAGCCAACCATCAAGATAGCTACTTTTTCTTCTTCCGCTGGGTTTTTTACGCCTCCAGTTTCAGCATCAAGTCCGCCACCAGCATTGATAATTTCTTGTTTCAAACTACTGATGTAATTATCTATTTCGCCAGTAATTTTTCTTACTTCAACAGCATTTTGAAGTACCTGTGCATATTGAGCTCCACCAGGTTTTTCTATTTCTTTCTTAATTGCACCAACCGATTTTTCATTATTTCCATTAGCTGCACCATTTGCTCTTTCCAAACTATTATTTAATAGTTGAAACTTTTGCAAAAGGGCATTACTTACTTGAAGTGCTAACATTGCCGTCAGAACGAGATACATCATATTGATCATCTTCTGACGTGGCGACTCTTTTCCACCTGCCATATATCCTATATATTATACAGTTAGTAAATATTTTTTTTAATTAAAAATTTAGTTTTGAATTGATTAGAATGACAAAACACTCAGAATTCAGAACTCAGCACCGAGCGACGATCGCTCAGAACTCAATTACCTTTCATTGCAGACAACATACTTCCGTAAACGTTGTTCAATGAGGTAAGGTTATTAGTCAATTTCGACATTTCAGCCTTGAATTGTTGAGTTTCTTTTGAAGCCTCCGACATATCTTGCATTGCATTAGTCAAATTGCCATAGAATGCATTCATTGCTTTCAAATGCTTATTGGTATCTTGCAACTCCAATTCATAAACAGCATTCAACGCTCCCATATTTTGGGTGATTTTGCTAAACTGTGAACGATATTCTTGAGCATCCTTGGTGGCATCTGCCATGCTAGTCATTGCTGTAACGGCTGTACCATAAGCAGTATTCATTGCCACAACTTGACCCGAAGCTGTTTTTACATTTTTTGCATAATCGCTTGTAGCTACTGTTGCATCGGTTAAGTCTGTCATTTTAGAAACTTGTCCCGTAAGGCTCAAAATTCCTGTTTTTAATCCATCAAAAATATCAGGAGTAATTTTGGCATTGGCAAGCATATCATCCATTTTAGCAGTTAAACCTGCACCTTGCGTAGAAACGCTTCTTTTAGGAAGTTCACCTTGAAAATCATCCGATAATTCTGGATATACTTTTTCCCACTGATATTCTGCACTTGGACGCAGGAATGATTGAAATGCATAAATCAAGAAGATTCCTGCCTCTACACCCAAACCAACTGGTAACATCCAACCAAAACCTTCGTAGTGCTGAATTTTAGATAATGCTCCTAGAATTACTACTGATGCTCCTGCACCATAAAAAAACGGAATGATTTTGTCCCAGAATAAACTTGTGCCGTTGTTATTTGCTGCCATGTGTTTAAAAAAGTTAAGAATTATGCTTTAATTTTAAGGGAATTTATTTAGTTAATCTTGGTTTTGCTGCTGAATTTTTTCAACATCAATATTTTGGACATAAGAAATGCGAAGTACGAAGGAGGAATTCTATTGAATACTCCAAATCAATACTTCGCAATTTAATATTATTATTCTCTACCTGGAACACTACCCAAACGATCCATTACACAACGAAAGCCAATGTATGAACGACGTTCGTTACGGAATTCATAAGTTCGAGTACCTGTTTCAAGGAAGTAGGCTACATCTTTCCACGAACCACCTTTAATAATCTTGCGAGGTTCATTTTCGTCGTTGTATACGGGGTTCAAATCCCATGTTACTGGCATGTACGATTCTGCATAAGCATCTTGACACCATTCTGCTACGTTTCCTGCCATATTAAACAAACCATAATCATTTGGATTAAAAGCATTTGATGGAGCTGTATAAGGATATCCATCAGCACGATAATTACCACGATATGGTTTAAAGTTTGCTAAGAAACAACCTTTCCCGTTGGCAACGTAAGGATTTCCCCAAGGATATTTCGCACCTTCTTTACCACCACGTGCTGCCCACTCCCACTCTGCCTCAGAAGGCAAACGATAACGTGGAGATTTAAACATAGTATGTTGTGAACGATAATCATTGAAAAGTTTTGTTCGCCATTTGCAGAAATAAACAGCAGCATCCCAACTTACACCCACTACAGGATACATATCAAAAGCTGGTGATGAGAAATAATATTCTGTCATCTGGTCTCCATTATGATAAGTAAAGTCTTTGCTCCAAACTGCCGTGTCGGGATAAAGTGTGGACATGATAAACTCTTCTCCAAGCACTGAAACCGAGTCTGTTGTCATTGAATTTACAAACTGACGATACTCATGGTTAGTAACTTCGGTGTCATCCATATAAAACGGCACGATGGTTACTCGTTTGTTCATAGAGATTCGAGCCGACATTACATCTTCATCAGCTTGACCCATCATCAATGAGCCTGACGGAATCAGCACCATTCCATAGGGAGCGGTTTGTTTATAGCCTTTACGAGAGGTCGCAATGATTTCACCGTCACGGACTCCGTCCATACCGACTTCTTTGCCGCCACCTTTGCTGCTTTTCTTTCCGCCAAAAATTTTGCCCAAAGGATTCTTACTTGAAGAACCGCAACTTTGCATCATCAGGACTGGGGCAATCACTAAGAGACTTTTTAAAAAGGTCTTTAAAATATTCTTGTTCATAGCTGAAAACAAGTTGGTTATCTGTTTTTTTTGGGTACTAAATTCGTTATTATAGAAACGAGACTAAGGAAATTAATATTGCATTAGCCCACAAAGTTATGAAAAAAATTAAGTTTTTCTGATAACACTAACATGGATACAGCAATTATTAAGCCAAAATAAGTGTAATAATATCATTTCCAAACTTCAGCTTCTTAATCTTATAAAATTTCACAGAAAAGATTTGGTTCCTGCAAATTGCATATAATTTGGTAAACTAAATACTTATTTTTATTTGAACGACACAAACTGTGCCAAATGATATATAATAAAGCAGCATTTACGATTATTTGAGTTGAAATTGGCTATTTTTGAATAATTCACAATAAAAATTTGTAATTTATGCGAATTACGGGTTTAAAGTATAATTATTTTAAGATAACTTGACTCAAATTGTATTATTTTAATTTTTAGCAAAAAAAGACAGAGTGGGG
>NZ_JAYWCU010000169.1:0-4606 GCF_043780375.1 Emticicia sp.
AGGTTTCGGGCGTGATAGAAGAGTTGGGCGAAGGTGTAAACGACTGGAAAGTTGGCGAAAACGTAACCGTTCGTCCATTAAATCCAGGGGCAGAAATGCCTGCTGATAATGGGTATAGACATATCGGTCAACATCTCAAATTTATTGGCATTGACTCGCCAGGTGGTATGCAACAATATTGGAATGTACCTGCGTTTACCCTACACCGTTTGCCCGAAAACCTTTCACTTCAATTGGGAGCAATGATTGAGCCTTTGGCGGTTGCTTGCCACGATGTTCGTTTGGGAGAAGTTGTTGCTGGCGAAAATGCAGTAGTTATTGGGGGCGGCCCTATTGGTTTGTTGGTAGCCTTGGTGGCTCGCCAAAAAGGGGCGAATGTATTGATTTCAGAAGTAAATACAAACCGAATAGAATTCATACAATCTCTTGGTTTTCAAACGGTAAATCCGAAAGAACAAGATTTAGTTGAAACTGTGGAAAAATTCACCAACGGAGCAATGGCAGATGTAGTTTTTGAGGTGTCGGGCGTGCAAGCTGGCGTAACTGCTATGACCCAGATTCCGAGAGTGAGAGGTAGAATTGTGATGGTAGCGATTCACTCTGAGCCAAAATCGGTAGACTTATTCCGCTTCTTCTGGCGAGAACTAAAATTGATTGGAGCGAGAGTTTACGAACCCGAAGATTTTGATGAGGCGATTGCTTTAGCAGCGAGTGATGCTTTACCTTTGGAAAAAATGATTACTAAAATTTCTCCTTTAGATGAAGCACAAAAGGTTTTTGAAACGATTGACAAAAACCCTGCGGGAATGAAATATTTATTAGAAATTCAATAAAACATAGAAAATGAGCATATTAAATAGTTTTAATTTAGAAGGAAAAGTTGCCCTCGTTACAGGATGTAAACGAGGTATTGGCAAAGCAATGGCATTGGCTTTGGCAGAAGCGGGAGCCGATATTATTGGCGTTTCGGCTACTTTGGAATTAGAAAATAGCAGCATTGAAAATGAAGTAAAGGCCTTAGGTCGTGAATTTTACGCCTATCAATGTGATTTCAAAGACCGGTCTGCTCTCTATAATTTTATAAAAAAAGCAAAGTCGGCTCATCCAATCGTAGATATTTTGGTTAATAATGCAGGAAATATTTTGCGTAAACCTGCAGCAGAACATCCAGATGAATATTGGGACGAAATCATCGAAATCAACCTCAATTCACAATTTATTTTAGCTCGTGAATTTGGCAAAGAAATGGTAGAACGTGGCAGTGGTAAAATCATTTTCACCGCTTCCCTCCTAACATTTCAGGGTGGAATAACCGTACCAAGTTATGCTGCAAGCAAGGGAGCAATTGGAAGTTTGGTAAAAGCCCTCGCCAACGAATGGGCAGGCAAAGGAGTAAATGTGAATGCAGTTGCTCCAGGTTATATCAGTACGGATAATACAGAAGCCCTCAGAAATGACCCAGAAAGAAGTGCCTCAATCTTGTCAAGAATCCCAGCAGGAAGATGGGGAACGCCAGAGGATTTCAAAGGGATAACTTTGTTTTTGGCTTCTGATGCAGCTAATTATGTAAACGGAACCATCGTTACTGTTGATGGTGGTTGGATGGGAAGGTAAATTCATAAATTTACCATATAAAATCAAGTTTTAAACTTAACAGACCTAAATTTACAGCCTAATATTAAATGATTGATGTAATATTAGGCTGTAAAATTTTTTTTATCAAGCAATAATCAAACAATCAAAATATTGTAGAAAACAAATATCACAAATTATATCTTAATTTGAGCAAATTCATCATATAAACATTAATTTCCCATTGATTTGCTAATGGCATTTGGGTATAAGGCATGGTAGGCATATAATTTGCTGGTCCAAATTCGGTGGTAATTGTTAGGTTTGTTCCATTTTTTTTGTGCGTTTCTACCACTTTGTCCCACCAAGCTAAATGCGTTTCCAAAATATCTGTCCATTCTGCCGCTCGAGGGTCATTTACTTGTGGTCCTTCCGGATGCCCAATTCGGCTGTGAATATGGTCAGTATGAACTATTGCCAAATCTATAGCTTCTTGCTGATCGGCCAAAAGTGACTCATGGACATTGCACCAGTGAGAAATATCTAAACAAATTCGTAAATCAGGAATTTTGGTTAAATAATCTTGGGTAATATGTGCTGCAAAAAGGCTTTTCCCTCGATGTGTTTCGTGAATAATTTTGACTCCTGTTTCCTTAGAAACTTGAGCAGCTAAATCAAAAAGTTGTTTGTTTTGCTCAAAATCAAAATAATCTTTTCCTGTTTGACAATTAATAAAAACAGGTTTCCCTGAAATTAAATTTCGTAAATATTTCTCGTAGTTTTGGGCGTGTTCTTCAAGATTTCTTTCAAAAGATTGCCAATATTGACCGATTAATTCAAGATTGTTTTTTTTTAAAGTTTCAATAATTTGTTGCTTTTCGTTTACCTCAAAAGGCAACGCCATTTCAACGCCATCATAGCCAACAGCTTTTACATTTTGGCAAAAAATATCAAAAGCAAGCGAATTTCCCCACAATGGAGCATAAAATTTAATTTTCATTCGATATTACTAATATTATTGTTCAAACGCCCCTCGGTCTCTACTTGTTCCTTTTGGACGAGTTTTTCCTAAAATATCTGTCGGTTGAGCCAATTCACTACTTCCCGAATTAAGCCCCTTGCTTTTTTTAACTAAATGAAAGTTGCCTTTTAAAATATTTTCTTGAATATCAATAAATTGTGGTTCGGCAATAATGTCATTTGCACCAACAAAAACGTTTTGGATAACGGGATAAAGGTTATAGTCCCAACGAATATTGGTATTTCTATTATTGGATGTAACTTTTCCGCCTGGTCGTGGAACAATTATGTTATTCATAATGACGACATCTTCGGAACGGTTAGGAAAAAGCTCCTGATAACCCACCGTTTGACCATTCCAATAAGTTGTATTATTGATAATATCAACAAACTTTGTGCGAAAAGTATGAATGCCCGAGCCACCATTAAATGCACTCACATTATTAGCTATTAATGCACGGCCTTTCCATTCTGGCCGTTTAGGTTTTTCAACTGTCTGAGGTGCAACTACTTGATTATCAGCAGGTTTGATAACTGCATCTGCATTCGGATTTGTTGCTCCAGTAGCCTGAGCTTGGTCAGTTACATCAAGTAAAATGCCATTTCCATCGCTCAATTTACCAATTTTTTCCCATGGAACAAGCGTTTTATTGTTCCAAACAAAGTTACGCTGAATAATGATATGATAGCCCTGAGCATCGTCAAAAGCCCAATTATTGAGCGTAGTGATACCCGAACCACCATAACGCATAAACCAAGCATTATTGAAAACCTTGCAGTCTTCAACCGTTACATAATCGGCTTCAATGGCAACTATTCCACCTCCAGGGCATTTGCCAACTTCACAATTACGTATGATAACGTGATGTGGTTTTTCACCATGTTTGCTTGTGCGACCATTAACAAAAATACCATTGGTGTTGTAATAAGGGTCTGGAGTTGTTTTTTTTGCATCTTCCAAGGCATGAAGCAAAACGATAGCATCATTGCTGCCAATAACATTTATACCATCAATAATTTGATACGAAGCAGAAATTTGGATTCCTCCCCAACCAGTCGGGTTAATTTCGGGATGATGCCCCTTTTGTGCTTTCCACGTAATCCAAGCGTCTGGTTTTCCTGATTTTTTTATTGAAAGTACCGCACTCCCATTTCCTTTATCAGGACTTAAATAATGTCCATTTCCAACCCAAACTATATCACCAGCTTCGACCAAATCGGCGGCTTTTTGTAAAGTTCGAAAAGCGTTTGTTGGCGTTTTTCCATTGTTTGCGTCATTTCCGTCACCTGAAACGTACCAAGTTTGGGCAGAAAGTTGGTTATTTATTGCAAAAACAAAGAAAATTGAGAGAAAAAGATATTTCATTTTTTTGATTTGGAAGAGTTTAAAAACAATCAAAAACCAAATCTACCCGAAGATTTAGCTTCCAAGATAGAAAAGGAAATTATTGCTACTTTTCCCGTTTTAATTCAAAATATTATTTTTGCTTGAAACTATGTTCCAAGTGTTTGGTTTCTACATTGGCATAAGATGTACCACCAATACGCACTAAAATTTGGTAGGCTTCAAATCTTCTTTTCTTTTCAATTAACCAAATTGGGCTTTCATTAACAAAAAACAATCCACCAAAAAATAACAATGATGGCGTTAATTGTAAGAGGGTTACCCAATTATTTTGCCATTTTTGTATCAATAAATTATTGGTAAAATAAGCAATAATTACGCCCATAACTACCATAATAAAATACAAAGAAACTGTTTTTATACGAATGGTTTTAGGTGAAATTTCTGCTAAATATCTTGGACATAGCAGAGCAAGAATTCCGAGAAAAACACCAATAAAGAACTTAAATAAAGCAAAACCTGCAAATAAAGTTGCAGAGTCTGAACCAATAATCGAAAAAACCAATAATGAAATACAAAGTTGAATCAATGTCCGTTTTCCTATTATCGAGCCTACCTTTTTATAAAGTAAAACTCCAAAAACTATTCCTAAGAATAGAGAAAGTAATG
>NZ_JAYWCU010000170.1:0-30918 GCF_043780375.1 Emticicia sp.
GAAGAAGATGGCTTTTTTGACGAAAAAGGTTTTCGATATATTGATGGTCGCCAGACCGAAATTATCCCAATTCCGAGAGTTTTGAAGGGTGTGAAATAATGTTTGTGGATAAAATATTTCCAAAAACTTGTTACAAAATTATTTGTTGTAACAAGTTTTTTTGGTTTATTGCAAAATGAATACTTTATGGATTAAGTTAATAATGATGCCATTTGTGATTGGCGGTGTTACGTTGGCGAGTAAAAAATGGGGAAATTTAGTAGGAGGAATGATTGCCAGTTTGCCTTGGATAGCAGGGCCAATAATGTTATTTTTTACGATTGAGCAAGGAGTCGATTTTGCTGTAAGTAGCATCAAAGGTGTAATGATAGGCCTTATTGGCGTGCTTGCATTCACTTTTGCGTATATTTATTCCGCCATCCAATTTAAGTGGTATATAAGTTTATTATTGGCTTATTTAGCATTTTTGACAACCACTTTACTGTTAAATACCGTACAATCTTACATGGGTTTGAATGTCTGGTTTATTATATCAGTAATACTTAGTTTGATTGGTATTAAGATATTCCCAAAGTTAAAAATGCAGGGAAGTTTAAACCAATCATTGAAATATGATATTTATTTAAGAATGATAATCATTACTTTTTTTGTGGCTCTTATCACTTACCTTGCCAAAATTTTGGGGCCAACTTGGAGTGGTATTCTGACGCCATTTCCTATAATTACTGCTATTTTAGCGTCATTTACGCATTATACACAAGGAGCATACGGTACCTCAATTATTTTGCGTGGAATGCTTACCGGTTTTATTGGGTTTGCTTCGTTTTTATATTTACAAGCAATTCTACTACCGATTTATTCAATTCCTGTTTCTTTTGTAATCGGATTTTTGGTTAATATTCTACTAAATTTATTGATGAGGTATTTGGTAAAAAGAACTGAGATTTTGAAATAAAAAAGCACGTAACTGAATAAATCAATTACGTGCTTTAGAGGTTGTTTAAGTTTTTTTGCTGGAAAAAAATGACCCTTTTTAAACAAAGAGTAAGGTAAAAAGCTGCATTTTAAGCTCAAATCAAAAAATTTATACAACCTCTATTTCTTATAGAGAAATTAGATGAGTCCTTTATAACTATCTCTATTTACATAAATCATAAAGAAATTTAAAGCTAAAATTAACAAGCCTAAACCTGGAGTTTTTGCTATAAATACTTCAAACATAGCAATATTTGCTACGATTGGCAATAGTAACAACCAAGCTAATGGACGTTTATAATTGGCCAAGAGTAAGATACCAACAGTTATCTCAAAAATCTTTACAACTGTCATATATCCACTTGACATCATGATTCCCGCCCATGTACCAGCATCTCCTGTCATTGGAGGTGTAGGAATGAAGTGAAAGAAATGGTTTGCTCCAAATACTACAAATATTAAACCAATGAGGTAAGTAATAATTAAACTTGCAATTTTCATTTTGTTAGGGTTGAGTTTAATGATTAAATAGGAGAATTGTCTTTCAAAAATACAATTTATATTCTAAACTAAAAACAAATCACTCGAAATTTTGTCAGCAAATAACTTCCCTTTTTGAGTGATTTTAAGTAATTGGTTATCAAGGTGTAGGAAGTTTTGGGAGAGGTTTTTTTGTAGCACTGCTTCATTTGTTTTTAACCATTTGGTGCCAACCAATTTTTCGATTTCGTTCAAATCACAACCCCATTTGGTACGTAAACCCGTCATAATGTAGTCATTTACTTTTTCTTCGGGTGTCAAAATTTCGTAGTCGGCAGGCACTTGTCCCAACAAAAGAGCTTTAATATATTCTGGATTATTCGATATATTAAATTGACGAGATTCACCATTGAAAGAGTGAGCCGACGGCCCAACGCCCAAATATTCGTGGCGTTTCCAGTATGAAGTATTGTGTCGAGAATATCGGTTATCTCTACAAAAGTTTGAAATCTCGTATTGGTCATAGCCCGCATCGGCAAGTGTACTGACCAAAATATCAAACTGTTCCGAAGCAAATTCTTCATCAATTGGCGGTATCTTATTGATTTGTAGCCACTTACCAAAAACAGTTTTTGGCTCAATCGTTAAGCAATAAGATGAAATATGTGGAACATTTAACGAAATGGCTTTCTCTAAATCTCGCTGCCAAATTTGATGAATACCCTGTGTGAATTCTGAATTATTCTGCTCTTTTTTAGGAAGTGTTAGTAAAGGATGAATGCCATAAATTAAATCAATGGATAGGTTTTCAAAGCCCATTTCTTGAGCTAAATGCACACAATCTTCAGCATTTTGGGAGTTATGTATGCGGTTTAGATATTTCAGATGATTATCATTAAAAGACTGAATGCCAATACTCAAACGATTAAAACCAAACCTTTGCAAAATCGCCAAGCGGTCACGAGTAATATCATCAGGATTGGCTTCCATCGTAATTTCGATGTCGTGGGCGAATGTATAATGCTTTTTGATGGTCTCAAAAATATCGTACAACTCATTCATGTTGAGTAGGGAAGGAGTACCCCCACCAAAATAAATAGTTTCTAACTGCTTGTTTTTCAAGTAATTAGCTTGCAAATCTATTTCTCGGCAAATAGATTCTACCACAGTAGTTTTCAATGTCAGATTGGTACTGAAATGAAAATCGCAGTAATGACAAGCCCGACGGCAAAAAGGAATATGTAGGTAAAGATGCAAAGTATATAACATTAGCCCATCTCAATTTGGAACGGTACGCCGCTGCGGAGGGGTTGGGGTGAGGTCGGTCGCTGCCTTGAGCTTACTTAGTACCTACAAAAAAGAAATCAATACATTTGGCGGGTTCGTTTGAGATATGAAAGTCAGTCCAATCAATTTCGGCTGCCAAAGTACCTGTTTCTGCCATCAATTTATTTCTATTGAAACGGTTCAAAATTTCGTAAGGAATTCGGAGCATCCAAGCAGGCAAACGATGCTGTAGATTAAGTACATCAAAACGCATGATTTTATCGACCGATTGTTTATTTTCTCCGTAATAATCCCACACTTTTTTGTTGCCACCCACGCCCATTGTTTCTACTTTTGAGAAATATTTTTGCATTAAAGTGCGTAATTCATGCGTATCATATTCACGAATATGCCACGGATTTCGACTTAATGAATAAGGGCGATTAACAGTAGTAAGCAAAACTTGACCATTAGGTTTTAAAACTCTTGCAATTTCTGACAAAAATTTGTGGTCGTCTTGAATGTGTTCGATTACTTGAAAAGTTACCACAAAATCAAATGTATTATCTTGATAATCAGCCAAATGTGGTAAATCTGCCGTCCGAAAAGTGTGTTTTGGATAGGCAGCTTGTAACTGGTCAATCAAAGGCTGATTTTTATCAAGACCCGTATAATGTTCACATTTCTCAATAAGTGTTTCTACGCCACGTCCCCAGCCACAGCCTAATTCTAAGACATTTCCATGAATAATTTTCGCCGCTTCGACATAAGGAAAATATAACCTTTGGTGAACAGGATTATCAGATGGGATTTCTGCACTTGTTATTTCGGTGGTTGCGTATTTACTCAATTTTTTTAATGTTTTTTTACAAAGTTAGTTAAGAATTGAGAATTTAGAATTATGATTTAAGAATTATGAACGTGTAATTTAAATTAGGCATTATAAATTGTGAAGTATGAATTTTAATTCGTTGATAATCAGTACATTATAAAACTTATTGCTTTTTGAAATTTTATCAATACTTTTGAAATTTTGCACCCAATTTTGCGTTATTCAATAAACCTCAAATATTCTAACTGCAATGAAAAGAACTACCGGGCGGCGTTCCGCTTTTATCTTCGGAATATTGTTATGTTCAACTTTTACTTATGCCCAAATAGATATTTACCGTTATCATTCTTCTTTTATTTCGGCAATCAATCATAAAAAATCGCAACAACAGTTAAAAGTTGAAGCTGTTTTTGAACAAAATAGACCTTTTTTCTTGCAATATATTCCAAAACATCGAGAATGTTTCTTTTTTGGATTTACTCAAACATCTTGTTGTTTTGATAGAGAAATAAACATGGATGCTATGAGCCGTCAGACCAAATTGCTCTTTTTCAAAATGAAAATGTGGCGGTATTTTAAATAAATCCACAATCAGTTAGTAAAAGTGTAAATTGCAACAAAAAAGCATCAGCGATTAAGCTGATGCTTTTTTGTTGATGAAACCTGGCTAATAATATCAAGCAGGTTGGCTATTCATCACTTCTGTTTGCTTACGAATAGACTCCATGTGAATCAATTTGAACATTTCTTCAACTAATTCAGGATAAAGGTTTAATTTTTTACCTAAATCTGCACGGTTGGTATGCAGTTGTTTCCAACGGTCGAGTTGCAAAACAGCCACGTTATTTTCTCTTTTATAATCACCTAATTTTTCTACAACAGCCATACGAGCTGCTAAAACTTCAAGTAACTCACGGTCGATATTATCAATTTTTTGACGTAATTGCTCCAATTCACTTTGAAAATCTTCGCCATAAGAAGGTTTACGAATTTCTAACGAACGCAACATTTCGCCCAAAGCCTCTGGTGTTAATTGTTGAGACGCATCAGACCAAGCTTCGTCAGGATTACGGTGCGACTCAATAATCAAGCCATCGTAGTTCAAATCTAAAGCACGTTGAGCCAATTCATACAAATACTCACGTTTTCCTGCCATGTGGCTTGGGTCGCCGATCAATGGTAATTGAGGAAAAAGTGTTTTCAACTCAACTGCCATTTGCCACATTGGTGAATTGCGGTATTTTGATTCTTGGGCATTCGAGAAACCACGGTGAATAGCCGCCATTTTCTTGATGCCTGCTCCTGCAATACGCTCAAATGCACCAACCCACAAAGCCAAATCTGGATTTACTGGATTTTTTATTAATACTGGCACATCAACACCTTTCAGCGAATCTGCTAAATCTTGCACGTTAAATGGATTCACCGTTGTTCGTGCACCAATCCAAAGAATATCAATGCCATATTTCAATGCCAATTCGACGTGCTGAGGTGTAGCCACTTCAACTGCAATTGGCAAACCAGTTTGTTTTTTTACTGCCGCTAACCAAGGTAAAGCTGCTTCGCCCATGCCTTCAAAACTACCTGGACGAGTACGGGGCTTCCATACTCCTGCACGTATCACGTGAGCATAGCCTTCTTTGGCAATACGGGTTACGGTTTCCGTTACTTGTTCTTCGGTCTCGGCACTACACGGCCCAGCGATAATCAATGGCTTCCCAGCGGTATCAATCCAACTGCTAAGAGGAAGTACGTCTAAATTTGCTTTCATTAGTTAATTCAAAGAGCGAAGCGTTTTCGCTTAATATATAAAAAATCAAAAAAAATATCCCTATAAATATGATATATTTGCACAATATTTCGGGGTGAACATAGATTTATTCTATCTTTACTCTTGAAATAATACAAAGTTTCATCAAAACTAAATACTTAAAAAAACTTAATTTTCATAAAAATGAAAACTGCTTCGCAGCATCACTTATTGAGTTTCGACGATACCTCAGTAGCTTTTGCTCACCAATCAAACAAAAAACTCTATAAGACTTATTTGATTTTTGCCATGATGAATCAAAATTGGCTCGTAAAGATAGGAACTTTTTTTATTAAATTGATATTGAAGTTGGGTTTACCTGTAAAATTTCTAATAAAAAATACTTTGTTTAGTCAGTTTTGTGGTGGAGAAAGCATAGAGAGATGTCAAGTAGCCATAGAAAATTTGGCAAAAGCAAAAGTAGGGACAATTCTAGACTATTCGGTAGAGGGTGAAGACAACGAAAAAGACTTCGATAAAACTGCCCAAGAAGTAGAACGAACTATTATAAAAGCAGCTCAACAATCGGCAGATATTCCATTTTCAGTTTTCAAAGTTTCGGGAGTTGGCTCAGTCGAAATTCTTGAAAAAGTACAAGAAGATAGAGAAAGTTTATCGAATGAAGAAATGTCCGCTTTCGAGCGAGTGCGTAGCAGAGTAGATACCTTGTGCAAGCGAGCATCGAAACTAAATGTCAGAATATTTTTGGATGCAGAAGAAACTTGGATTCAAGATGTGATAGACGAATTGAGCTACGAAATGATGAAAAAGTATAATGTTGGCGGCAAAACGATTGTTTATAATACGTATCAGTTATATCGTTGGGAAAGTCTCGAAAATTTAACAAATGCTTGTGAAAATGCCAGCAAAGAAAATTATAAAGTAGGAGCAAAGTTGGTAAGAGGTGCATACATCGAAAAGGAACGTCGTCGGGCGGCTGAGTTAGAATATAAAAGCCCTATTCACCTTACAAAAGAAGAAACTGATGACGATTTTGATAAGGCAGTTCACTATGCAATTAATGAGTTAGATATACTTTCGATATGTTTAGGCACTCATAATGAAGAAAGTTGCTTACTTTGTATCAAATTGATGCAAGAGAAAGGTATTTCGCACAATGATAGTCGCATTTGGTTTGCACAGCTACTTGGCATGAGTGATAATATTTCATATAATTTGGCAAACGAAGGCTATAATGTAGCCAAATATGTGCCTTATGGCCCAATAGAAGCGGTAATGCCTTATCTTTTCCGACGAGCGGAAGAAAACTCTTCGATAGCTGGACAAAGTAGCCGTGAGTTTTTGTTAGTTAAAAAAGAGAGAGAAAGAAGAAGACAGTTATCGGTAATCAATTAGCAGTTTTTTAAAGATTATGTAGATACCTGAAAATCGGTTTCAATAAAGTATAAAAAATCCTTTGTTTTATAAACCTTGAATAAATTCGAGGAAATTACCAAAACAAAACATAATATAAATAACCATAAAAGTAATTTCAAGATGGGTAAATCGCCATACAAATTTTTGTTTTTAACTCTTGTATTAATATTAATTGACCAAGCTATTAAACTTTGGATGTTTTATGATGTAGTGCCAAATCACTATGGTGAAATAGACCTAATTCCAGATTTTTTCAAACTTCATTATGTTGAAAACAAAGGTATGGCTTTCGGAATGGAGCTTGGTGGAGATTATGGCAAACTCATTTTAACAGCCTTTCGTTTAGGTGCGATGGTCGGAATTTGTTGGTATTTAGTACATTTGGCTCGAAGAAATGCCCATTCGGGTTTACTTTGGTCAATTGCAGCAGTACTTGGAGGTGCAATTGGCAATGTGATTGATAGTACATTTTATGGGGTTTTCTTGAAAAATGCACCAATTGGTGTTTCTACCCCGTGGTTTCATGGTCAAGTTATTGATATGTTTTATGCTTACGGTTTAGATGGTCAATATCCAGATTGGATTCCGTTTTTAGGTGGAGAATATAACACAATGCCTATTTTCAATTTTGCTGATGCTTGTATTTTTTGTGGTGTGGTTAGTATCTTACTTTTTCAGAAAAGTTTTTTTGAATTTGAGACGACTATACAACCTATTAAATCAGGAAGAGATAATAATGAAATGGTAGAAGAAAATAACTATGCAGCATTAGAAGCTGAAGAATTTTTGAATGATGAAATCAATGAAGATGTTTCCGAAATTGTGAAAGAAGATAATCAATATCGACTAACAGAAGAACCATCGAAAGATATAAACGATAAAGATTCAGAATATCCAACTCAAAAATAAAAAGAAAATGGCAATTTTATCTAACGGACAAAGTTATAAATGGTTTATTATTTTATCATTTCTTAGTCTTATTATTGTACCAAGCATGATACTTTCACCTACATTCAAAACAATAGCTGTGTTTGGCTTAGGTGGTATATGTTTGTTGTTTGAATTTCTCTCATTAAAAAACCTCAATTCAAAGGCCGAAAGTTTTAAAAATGAATTTCGCCAAACATTAGTATTGATAGCTCTTACAATTATTCTTATAGTGGTTAATTATCTTGTATAAGTAATTTGCTTCTTGGTTTTTCGTTAAATATTAACTGTTCAGAAACGCTTTAACAAAACACATGTTTCGGTGAAAAATATACAGGATTGTGTTGCAGTGGTCATTTTCTCATTTAGCCAATTGCTAAAATCTTAACATTATTGTTTATGAAGAAGCTCATTTATGCCTTTCTGGTTATAATTTCTATTGAAGTTTCTGCACAAAATACGATGATGCAGAATACCAAAGATGCCCTAAATCAAGATGGTATCAAGATAGGTTCGCATACTTCTACCATGCTTTATGGCTTTGATACCCGCACAACTGAAGTACAAGGCAGCTATTATTTAGATACAGATTGGAATATGGCTACCGTAAGATTCTATCCCAAAACTATTTCAACACCCAAAGGAACGGTTAAGTTAGATAGTTTGACCGATATTCAAATCCGAATTATTTTGCAAGGAAATGACGTTGAATTCAATACGCCCGATGGTATAAAAGTTATTTCTGGAACATTAGTAAAAAGTTTTTCCTTCCAAAAAAACAACCAAAACCCACCCAAAAACTATATTAGTACTTTAGAATTCGTAGATAATTTTGATAAAGTAAAACCAAGCTTTTTTGAAGTAATTGTTGATGGAAAAACCAAATTATTAGAGTATACCAAGGTTACTACACAAAAACCAGACTACGTTGAGGCGTTTAATGTGGGTAGTAAAGACCTAAAGATTGTGAAAGAAAAACAATTGTTTGTGAATAAAGGAAAAGAAGTAGTAAGATTTAGCACCAACAAAAAAGACTTGTTTGAACTTATGGCAGACAAGAAACCCGAAATAGAAAAATATATAAAAGATAATGATTTTACATTGAAAGATAGAGCAAATTTGTTGAAAATATTTGGTTATTATAATAGCTTAAGCATGATGTAATTTTTACAAAATCTTTCAAAAAAGGGCTTGATTTTATAAATCTAAACTATCATTCCAACAAGTCTAATAAAAGAAAAGCGGGTTTTATCAAAACCCGCTTTTCTTTTACAGATGAAAAAATATTCAATTATTGTTTTTCAGCATAAGGAATTATGAGTTTTTCTCCACGTTGAGAAATATTTTTGGTTTTCTTATTTGCCTGCATAATTAATGTTTGTGAAACTCCATATTTGGTACTTATTACCCTAATAATATCTCCTGGCCCTACTGTATGCACTGCCTTTATACGAATTTTTAGCTTCGTAATACCAACCTTTATTCCACTTTCATCAATTCCAGGATTCATCGCTTTCATGGTTTCTTTCTTTATATTATAACGATTGGCTATACCAAAAAATGTTTCACCTTCGCCAACTGTGTGCGTATAGGTTTCTCCACCAGTCGGAATAATTACTTTTGGGACTTCTTTAGGTTTTTCTTCCTTTGTTTTTTCGGTAGGTTTAGTTTCGATTGGTTTGTTCTCTGCCGAAGCTATATCTTCCTTTTTTTTACCAATTTTCGGTACTTCGATGGGCGGCAAATCTGCACTGATGGTTGTAGTTGGTTCACTACTTTCTTCTTCAGGTTGCATTCTAATTGCATTTGCAACCGAATCGGCAGGTGCGGCAGTTAAATCCTCAGAAGCTGAGGTATCATCGGACATAAATTTCCAGCCGATATATAACAAAGCACAGATAATGCCTATGAGTACCAATAATACTGCCATTGGTAAATTTCGTGAGGCTTCTTTTGGACGTTCATTACGTGGTTCACGGTCGTCTCGATCTTCGAACTGCATGGTATTAGGAATTTTAGTTATAAATTAGGAAAATAAGTTCTTTTTAGTCAATAGTCTATAGTTTTTATTGTACTCAACTAAAGTATTACAATATTCGTTATAGACCGCTTGGTCATTCCCGTATTGACTAATCTACTTTTATCTCAAACAAACTCAAATTTGAACCTTCAAAATGTTTCGGCAAGTTTTCTGATTTTTCTAAAGTTGTTAGCCCCAAAATAAAAAACTGCAATTTTGATAATATTCAATTAATCTAAGATTATCGCCCCACGTATCCATTCTGATAAATTGTTTATTATTATTCATGCAAAATTCTATTGCCCAACCAATAATGGTAATATAGACTGTGGGCATATTGACTATTTACACGCTTTTTTGTAATTCTTCATTCATTTCATCTACCAAATCTTTTAACCCTTCTCGGTAGGCTCTTAATCTTTTGGCAATTTCTTCGTCGGCAACGCCCAAAATTTGAGCCGCCAAAATGCCTGCATTTTTTGCTCCATTGAGCGAAACAGTTGCTACTGGCACACCAGCTGGCATTTGCAAAATCGAAAGAATTGAATCCCATCCATCAATCGAATTGCTTGATTTTATGGGTACACCAATCACTGGTAAAGTGGTGCTTGACGATACCATTCCTGGTAAATGTGCAGCCCCGCCAGCTCCAGCAATAATTACTTTTAGTCCCCGACGGCGAGCCGTGAGAGCATATTCGAGCATTTTTTGTGGTGTTCGATGAGCAGACACAACCTCTTTTTCGTAGGGTATTTCCAATAATTCTAATATTTCAACTGCCCCTGCCATGATTTTCCAGTCTGAAAGGCTACCCATTATTATTCCAACCATCTTTTTAATTAAGAATTAAGAATTAAGAATGTAAAATTAAAAAATGAACAATTTAGCCCAAATCATAATTCGCAATTTGTCATTCGTAATTTATTCTGAGATTACTTTTAGTTTTTCTTTTACAAAAATGACTTTTTCTTTTAATTTTTCAAAGTTTTGGTCAATAATCGTTACATGACCCATTTTTCGGAAAGGTTTTGTGAGTTTTTTTCCATACAAAAATGGATGGATCCCTTCGACCGCCAGCACTTCGTCCATACCTTTATAAATGGCTTTTCCTGAATAGCCATCTTCGCCTAATAAATTGACCATTGCCGCCTTTGAATGGGCATGTGTGCTACCCAAAGGTAAATTCAAAATAGCTCGAATATGCTGTTCATATTGCGACACATCATTTGCTCGAATGGTCTGGTGTCCGCTATTATGTGGACGTGGAGCAACTTCATTGATTAAAATTTCTCCGTCTTTTGTCAAAAACATTTCGACTGCCAAAAGTCCGACGATTCCGAAGGCTTCGGCGGTTTTTATGGCAATTTGCTCGGCTTTTTGCTCAATTTCCTTAGAAATTTGGGCAGGAGCAAAAAGGTATTCTACCAAATTAGCTTCAGGATGAAAGACCATTTCAACTACTGGGAAAGTTTTTATTTCTCCGTTTTCGTTTCTTGCTACAATAACTGCTAATTCTTTTTCAAAGTCAATCATTTTTTCCAGTACACTTGGCTGGTCGAATGCTTTGGAGAAATCAGCTTTTGTTCGGAGAATTTGCACCCCTTTTCCATCATAACCCCCTTTGCCAAGTTTGTGAACGGCTGGTAAGAAATCTTCGTATTTAGCTATATCTGCTTGATTTTCAGTCAAAATAAAATCAGCAGTAGGTAGGTTATTATCTTTGTAAAATTGTTTTTGAATTCTTTTGTCTTGAATCAACCGAAGGATAGATGGTTGAGGAAAAACAGCTTTTCCTTGTTTTTCAAAGGCTTCTAAGGCATCAATATTTACATTTTCTATTTCAATCGTTATTACATCGCAGTCTTGCCCAAAAGCCATGACCGTTTCGTAGTCGTTGAGAGAACCGTTTGCAAATTCGTGGGAAATATATTTGCAAGGAGCGTCGGCATCGGGATCGAGCGTTTTGATAGTAACGTCGAAATCAATGGCAGCTTGAATGAGCATTCTGCCGAGTTGACCACCGCCAAGAATACCGAGTTTTTTTGTGTTATCGAATTGCACGAAATAGTTTTTTGCACAAAGATAAGGAGTAACGCATGGAAATGCAACGCAAATGGTAGTTTCAATAAGGGGTTGCTAAGAAAACGAAATAAATAAAGTCCGAATGAAATTTGTTTTTATTCGGACTTTATTTGTTATATAGATAAACTACTTTTTTAACTTCTTTATAAAATATTCAGCAACTGCATTATAAACCGTAATTGAGTTACTCCATTTCATCCAATGATGGGTGTCATCTACAATCATCAAAGTTTCATACGGGATTCCTTTTTCTTCTAAACGATTGACCAAATCGGTGCTTTGGTTAAAACGTACATTTCTATCATCATCGCCATGAATGATTAAAACTGGAGACTTCCAAGTATTCATTGCTGAAACTGGCGAAGAAAGCCAAGCAATTTGAGTTGCTCTATCATAATCGGCAGGTTTTTCAGTTTTATTGGTATAGCGTGTCAAAATGGAAGAATTGACTACCCAATCATGTACGCCATGAATGTCCACGCCAGCCGCAAAGATTTTTGAATCTTTTGCCAAAGCCATTGCAGTAAGATATCCACCATAAGAACCACCATAAATGCCAATTTTGTTGGCATCAACAAAACTTTGTTTTTGTAGCCATTGACCTGCTGCTTTTATATCTAAATATTCAGAAGCACCTTTTATGCCACTATTGGGGGCTTGATGAAATTCATAGCCATAGCCAATACCCAAGCGATAATTTACCGACAAAACCACAAAACCCAAACTTGCCAAATATTGATTGGAAGCATAGGCATTGGAATAATAATCAGAATAATTCCAACCCAATAACATTTGCCTTGGCGGCCCACCATGTATATACACAATGGCTGGTTTTTTTGCTGCACCGCCTTTTGGTTCAAACAAATCGGCATGAACAATAACCCCGTCGGAAGAGGTGAAAATGACTTGTTTTGGAGTTACTAATTTTTCTTTTGGGAAATCGGCTGGTACTAAATCTGTTCCTATCAATTTGATCTTTCCTTTATCTCCACCATTCAATTTCATGGTTGCAGGTAGTGGAGATTGCTGGGCTGTGGCACTTATAAAAGCTACTGTATTGCCATTATCAATCAAAATAGGTGTCCATTCTAAGCCACTACCTTGGGTAAGTACCTCCATATTAGCTTTATCGACACTCACAATTGTAGCATGTCTTCTTTCAATATCAAGTTTATCATTACCAGCGTTGGCACTAAAAGTCAAGTGTTTTTTATCTGCACTCAATTTGATATGCTCACACATAAAATTGCCAGGCGTGAGTAAGAGTTCTTTCCCGCCAGTGGCCGCTATCGAATACAAATGTGGCCAACCGTCTTGGTAAGATAAAAATACAATTCTATCGCCCGCCGCCCAATGTAAATTGACAGAGCCATGTGTGGTGGGTAAAGAACCTCGCAAAGTAGTATGGGCTTTCCATAAAAGAGTGGCTTTGTTGGTAGCAATAACAGCCGTATAGATGCTCCAAGATTCATGCTTTTTTGTCAATAATGGAGCGGGAGAGCCTCCAGTTCCAAGTGTTCTTGCAAAGACGATGTTATTACCATCTGGTGACCATCTTGGCGAAAAATCTATACTAAAAGAAGGAGCAATCCATTTGATTGGCGTTTCTGGGTTTGTATAAATACCAATGATAGAATGGTCGCCTCGGTCAGAAACAAAAAGTAAAGAATTGCCATCGGGACTCCATTCTAACGAACTGACAGAACCTCTTGTTTTAAACAAACTTTTAGCGGCATTTAAACTATCAATCGGGGCTGCCCAAACTTGCCCACCTTTGATAAAAGCAATCTTTTTACTATTAGGCGAAATGACTGGACTATCGCCTTCTATTGAAGATTTTGCTTCTCCACCTTTGAATGGAATACTGATTATTTTCACATCAACGGGCATAGACTCAGCAGCAGGATTTACTGGCAAATTTTCATCCCAATTGCTACCGTGGTCGCCACCTCGTACAAAAATGACCCAATTACCATCGTCAGAAACAGATAGACTTGTGATTTCCTGTCCATCGTCTTTGGTAAAATTGGTGAGTTTTCTTGCTTTATAATCGACTCCTTCGGCAACATACACATTGCGTTTTCCTTGTTCGTCGAATGCCCAAGCAATTTTAGATGTATTCACTGAGGCAGTTAATTCGGTTGGGAAAGGGTATTTTTTGAATACTTCAAACGGACTATTTTGTGCTAATATTTGTAAGGGTAATAGGAGTAGGAGGAGGAGGTTTTTTTTCATAGAAATGCCGACTTTTAGTTTTAATTTATTTCTTCTTTAATTCAAATGCAATCAACACATTAGCAGCCAATTCTCCAAATACAGTTTATATTACAATTTCAAAACTTTCATCTTACGCTTGATTTTACCTGATATAGATGAAAATTATAGAATATCGTGTCTTTATTTATCAAAAACCTGTCTCAACATCGACAGGCAGGAGCTTAGTCAAACCAATAAAAATTTCAAAAATGATATAATTAACCTATATATTCATTAGACTTCCTGCGAAAGTGTTTTTCGACTTAAAATGCTTTCGCAGGAAATCTATTCATTAAATGCCACAAAACGAAATGATACTTTCGCTAAACAAATATTGAGGAAATATGTGAAATATCTCCTCAATATTACTTGAATGTAGTAAAAACCTTACTTTGCTTTCATGTCATCGTTGGAAATATCTCTCACGCATACATATTTTCCGTCACGTTTTTCCCAAATAGCCATGTACTTACCCGTGTAAGTTACCTTTCCCGAAGCATCTTTAATGGTTGTTTTGCCTACTTCCGTAACGGTGTTTTCATCGCCAAATACATCCAAAATTTCATAAGATGCCATTGAACCTTTGACTCGTTTTGCCATGCTTGCTTCAATATCTTTTTGAATGGCAGCTTTACCCATTATCATAGGTTTATTATTCATCATACTCACGGCATCATCAGCATAAAAAGCTGCTAAGGCAGTAGCGTCACGGGCATTATCTGCGGTAGCCCAAGCATTTTCTAAGGCTTGTATATCCGCTTTAATTTTCACCATGTCGGGCTCGACTGGCATTTGCATCGTAGTATCGGCTGTTTTCGCTGCCGTATCAGTAGTAGGTTTACACCCAAAACTGAAAATAGATAAAGCAAAACAAACTGCCATGAGTGCGAAATAATTTTTGTTTTTCATTGTTTGATAGTTAAATTGTTAGAGAAATTTATTTAATTTTACTGATTTGAAGCTAAGTTTTCATAGAACCCTTTACTCAACTCTTTTCTTCTCTTCGGCATCAGCTTTTTTGGTTGCTACTTTCATTTTGTTATTGCCAAAGTTTTGTGTCCAAGAAACTTTAAATTTAGGTTGAGTAAATTGTAGTGTAGATTCAAAATGTTGTTTTTGTTCTGGCAAATCCAAATTAAATCTTATTTTCGATGAATTGAAAATATTGTCATAACCAATGGTGAAATTTCCACCATTTCTGCCCATTTTCTTTTGTAAACCCACGTTGACTTCACCCATAGGTTTAATTTTAGAGATACCCCACAAACCACCCGAAGTATAATAACCAGATATTTCAAAAGTCCATTTCATAGGCAAACTAAAGGTCTGCGAGCTATATAAAGTCGTATTTGGGAATTTTACGTTTATCAACGAACCATTATAATTAGCACTTACATTGCTCAATACTCCCGCAACATTAACATACATATTCCACCATTTGATTGGGCTGTATGCTTTCCCTATTGTTAATGAAAAAGTTTCTAAACTTTTCTGATTTTCAGCGATATAATATTGTTTGTTTGTTCCTGGTTTAACCTGTGCCTGAAAGGTGGCAATTGGATTTGCCTGATAGCTATATTGAAAAGTAAATAAAGTGCTTTTGAAATTATAATCAGCTTTTAGATTTTCAGAAATAGCAGGTTGGAGGGCGGCATTTCCCGAAAGAAAAGTGTTGGGGTCAACAAAGAAAATAAATGGTGCAAGGTCTTTGAAAGTTGGACGAGTAATCCGACGACTGTAAGTCAAACCCAAAGTTGCATTTTTACTGAATTCATGCGACACAAACAGACTTGGAAACAGTCGCCCGTATTTGCGGTCAACGATGTTTGGCGTTTCTATTGTACCCAAGTTAGATTGCGTATATTCATAGCGGAAGCCTCCTTTTGCCGTTGTTTTAATACCCAATTTTTTCTCAAAAGCGATATAGGCCGCTCCGATGAATTCATTCAAATAATATTTAGCCGTGAAAGTAGGGTCGGCTGTCCATTTCGATGAAACAAATGATTCAACTGCTACATCATTCTTAAATTTCGAATTTACTACTTTTACTCCCATCTCAACTTTACCTTTTGTACCTAAATCATACGCATAATCCATTTTAGCAACGCCAAAATTAATCGGTGTACTTTTGGTGCTTCGCATCATTTGCTCAAACAAAACTTTGTTCTTGCCATCGTACCACGTATTGGTATAGTCAACAGGTTGGTTGTTGTCATAATGTAAGTAATCGGTACTAAACGACAGCACTTCATTTTTATGAAAAGTATGTTGTATGTAAAAATTTGCTCCTACATATTTCCACAGATTGGTTTCATTAATATTGAGGTGAATGAGCGTATCAAGGACATTATTTCGAGATAATTTTGAATCGTTTGCCGTATTTTTCATCTCATATTCTCTTGAAAAGGCAGATAACTCGCCACTAAATGATGTCTTTGTTGTTAATTGATACTCAAAGCCAAGTCGAGAGTTATGGTTGTTTTCTTTGGGATGACGCAAGGCTTGGTTTTCAGTTTCAAGCAAATCATTTCCCAGCGAAATACGCCGATAAAGATGGCTGTTTTGCTCTTGTCCATTATGCAAATAGTCATAATTGAAATAAATACTTAACTTTTTGTGGGTATAATTGAGGTTAAAACTCGCATTTCCAGTTTCACCTTTGCCATAGCCGCCAGTGAGGGTATAAGAGCCATTTAAACCTTCGTTTACATTCTTTTTAAGGACAACATTGATGTACCCTGCATTGCCTTCGGCATCTAAATTAGAGGGTGGAGTGGACAATAATTCAATTTTTTCAATCGTATTGGCACTCATGCCTCTGAGCATTTGAACCGCAGCGTCGGGGGTCATATAATTGAGTTTGCCATTTATCATCACTACCACACCAGCTTTCCCTGATAAGGAAATACTGTTATTTTGTCTGTTTACCATCACACCCGGCGAGCGTTCGAGTACATCAAGGGCGGTACTTCCCGCCGACGTAATGGAGTTTTCGACATTAATCACAAGGCGGTCAATTTTTTGTTCAAACATCGGTTTTTTGGCTACAACTGTAACTTGGTCTAAACCATTGATACTGTTTTTTAGTACAATAGCCCCTAAATCAATTGATTGATTGGTAATGTCAATGTATTTGACTTCCGTACTAAAACTTATATAACTGATGCTAACAAAATAATTGCCTTTCGCAATATTTTCGAGTGAAAATGTGCCATCTGCATTTGTTATTGTGCCTTTTACTAAACTGCTATCGGCGGCTTGATGTACCAAAACATTACTATTAATCAAAGGCTCGTTTTGGGTACTAATCACTTTTCCCACTATACGTACTTGGGCGTTGATTGATAAGTTAACAATGACAATGATGAAGGCTAAAAAGATTAAAGTTTTCTTTTGCAATAAGGCAACATATATTGTTGTCTGTCGGAAGTAGTTTTTATTGTTCATTTTTTATCATTTATAAATGATTTATTTGAAATATTGCCGAATTTTTTGCTTTGATTTAGTCAAGTGGTGCAGGGGTTTGGTTAGAGATACAACTGTGGCAGAAAGTGCCATATTTTTGATAAAATCTATTCGTTTCATAGTTTTGGCTTAATTGAAAGAAATTTCACTATGCATAGTAGTTGTTTTGAATTCATTGAGTTTAAAAGCTGACAGGGTTTTAAACCCCTGTCAGCTTTTGTTTTTATTTTGCAAAATCAATTAGTTCCCATAATTCACGATTGGCTAAGCGTCGAGCATCGCTAATTTTCTTGTCATAAGCCACAGCCGACATACCTGGATGTACCTTTGCCAAAGCTTTTTTGAAATCACCCTCTTTGTCCATGTCTTCCCAAGTGTTATAAAAATCTGATGTAACGTAGTCGGATGCTTGGTTTTCACCCGAAGGTAGCATTTGTGTATAAAGTCCCCAAGCAGCTTTGCCACCCTTTTTCATCATTTCTACGTGCATCGGTTTCACGATTTTTGTTTCCATATTCATAGCATCGTCCCACTTATCATTTTTTATTTTCATCATGTTTATCATTTGATATTTTGATGGGGTAGTGGCTTTGGGGTCGGCCATAATAAAATCATTTCCATAATAAACTGTCGAAGTTGTTAGATTTCGTAGGTCTCCAATAGCCATAGCTTTTGTGTATTCCTCTTTTGTGAGCAATTTTTCAGCATCTGTAAACATCGTTCCCCAAGGATTTTCTACCTTTTTTAATCCTTGAATCACCGTAACCGTTACGTAGTCATAAGCTACATTTGAGCCGCTTGGATATCTTACTGCATACAGATTCCAAGAAACAATTAAACCTCTTTTGATTCTTTCTTGATGAAGTTTTTTCCAAATTTCTCTTTCATTTTTTTCATACTCAGCACTTTTGTTGGGTGTACTTTTCATTGTTTCAACGATGAAAAACATAGGCTCTGGGGTTTGAGCGAGAAGCGAAAGGTTGCCAAATAATAAGGCAGCGAGAAGGATAAATTTTTGGGCATTTTTCATTTTTTTTTATCAGTTTGGGTTAAAAAAAGTTTTAAGTAATTGATTCAAAGGTAATTAGCTCAAAATAGAAGTTGTTGGTGTATTTGACCAATTACTTAGTTTATTTGGTCAAAACTTAGTCTATTGTTGCAGGGGACTATAATTCGGTCGTGTTTAATCCGAATTTGTTCAAAATTGCGTTGAAATGAGAACCGTCATGTAGAAAATTATAAAAGGGTTTGATTATGCAAATCAAATAAATTTCCCTAATTCCAAACAAAAAACCCCTAAAATATTGACGAAATAAGGGGTTTTTGCGTATTTTTTTATTATACGGTCAATTATTACACCCACCAATCCTCGCCATAAAATTACTGCCACTTTTTGCTTCAAAACCTGGGTTAAACGTCAAGGAATTTCCTGCTTTATAAGTAACAGTTGCTGGCGAAAATATTTTATTATTTGCCGTAATGGTTGTATTGGCTATTTGAAAAGTGCTTGTTGTAAAATTTGAAGTTAAATTCAAAACCGTAGAAGGCGTACCGACCAAAACCAATTTACTCGCCACTCTTGGAGGTACGTGATTCGTACTTTCGCAACCTACATAATATACAGTGTTGTCAATTGGGCTTAAACTTACGCTACTTCCACTCGCCACTACAAAACCGCCCGTGAATGAGGTATACCAATTTGTGGTATAATTGACTGGGCAAGTTGCTGTTAGTGTAACTGGTGAACCAGAGCAAACAGCAGTGTTATTAGCATTTACAACTGCTGCTGGCGGGGCAGCAAAACTGACATTGGCAATAATACTTGATTTTATGCTTGGTTCACAAGCTGCGAAGAATTCAAGTTCGAGGTTTGAAAAATTTACACCACTTGATGGAAATCTTCTGGCAATATTTACATCATAGTTTTGTACTTTACAACTATTGGCAGGAACTGTGAAAGGACCAAATTGAGAGCCAGAACTTCCTGCGGCTGAAATCAATAAATCGTTTAAATTTGTCTGCGGAACAAAGCCCAAATTGTAAGTACGTTCTTCGGTAGTATTATTATTACAAAGTTTGATTTGGAACGAAGCGGGTGTTCCTAAAGTTACATTCGGAATCGTGATGTTATTTTGAGCTGTACCTACGATTTCTATGCGGGGTTGGTCTCTTTGGTAACCACCTTCGTAAGGGCAAGAAGTTCTACTACCACTTTGCAACTTAAATAAAGGCGTCCCAAACATTGGGTCACGATAAACATTTATTCTAAGCAAATCACCTGTATCGTTGTCTTCTAAGTGCATGGTCATGGTTTGGGTATTGCTGCTTGTGGTACTATTGGTTTGTCCATAACTTTTGCTGGTGCGTAAATTATAGCCAAGTGAAAAACCTGAGCCTCCAATATTTACTACGGCTTGTACACCAATGTTCCCTTCAATATAATTATCTACTATAATTGTATTGGTTTGGCTGGTACTTACGCTGGTGGTTCTATCGAAATATGGAGCTCCACCTGATAGATTTATTAAGCCATAATCGGGATTTGGTATAGTTGCATTGGCAACATTGGCATCATTGATGGCTATAAGTTGCTTCCAAACACTCAATTGATTTTTGGCATCTATTCGTTGTTTTAGGCTAAGGGTGTTATTAAGGGTATCTAAGGCAAGGGTATTAATTTCATTTATAATACCGCTACGAGTAAAGAAATTGAGCCTTTTGGAGTTATCAACTGGTACCATAGCAAGCCCCTTTTTTACATAAGTGCTGTAATTGGAGGGCGGGTCAATGACCAATAAATCATAGACGGCATAATTAAAGTCGAGTCCTTCACATATAAATATATCTTCACCCGAACCAGGTGTTGCACCAAAGCCAGTCGTGGAGGATATACAGGTTTCAGTATTTTTTATCTTTACATTAGAGCTTCCTGCCGTTACAGATGCTGTAAGCTCTACATAAGCTTCGATGTCAATCGTGGCTACAAACCCTATGCTACCTTTGAAACCAAGTTTAACTGAACCACTACCTGTATTGGCTAAACTTTCAGTAATACTATTTTCCACTCTTTGGCAAGAGGTTTTGTTAATTTCAAATTTGCTAAAACTTTGGTCGCCCGGAGGAGCATGTAGTACAGTAACAGGTAGCGAAGGTTGTGTAATGATTCGTGGTTGCCCTGAACCATTCAAAACCAATGGTACATTTGGCTCTTTTACACCATCTACGATGAAAGGTAATATCATCGTGTATTGTTGCAGACCGTTATTTTGTTGAATTTCAAAACCAAATACTAACCATGCTTCCGAACGAGCGTTTGTAAAAGTATAAGTGCCTTGATATTTGTAAGTTCTGGGTTCATTAATAAATTCGACAAAAGGTAGGTTGATATAGGCATCATAAGCATAATTTTGCTCATTTTTTCCTATTCCTCCTGATAGATTCTGGTAATTGGTAATGTGCGAGTCAAAATATGGTGCATACATATTCAGATTAAATTCAACACTAATCGTAACGGGTTTGCCAGCTGTGGCTTTGAAACGAGAATATGGGCCATTGGCATTTAAAGTGTTGGCTATCCAACCATTGTTGGCGGCTTGTATAATATCGTTAGTACCGAAGGGGGCTGAGCCATAATAAGCGTTATTTCCTGCTACGCTACCGCCCGAGCTGGTTACTTTGAGTGTGCCAACCGCCCCATTATTACCGAGTGGCTGTATCCATTGAGCTAAACTCGTTTCGGAGTTAAGCAGCAAACATATAATTGTAATTATGCTAAGAATGCTTTTTGTAAAATAAGTTTTCATTGTAAATATTTTTTTGTGAATGAATTTAATGTTGAATTTTCACTGAATAATTTTCAAAAAAGCCTCGCTTTTTCTTCTTGAAAGAGCAATTTTCTCGTTGTTTTTGAGCAAAATATTTCCATAACTGCCCGATTGGGCTTTATCTTCATAGTCAGCCATAAATTCAAGATTGAAAATAATTGAGCGATTAGGTCTGAAAAACTGAAAGTCTTTCAAACGTTTTTCGATTTTGCCCATTGTTGTTGAAGACATAATTTTGCTACCATCATCCAAATAAATGATGGTATAATTGATGTCAGATTTGAGCATTAGAATGTTGGCTGGCGAGATATTCTTTCTACTGCCGAGGTGAATGAGGTTAATGGTTTTCATGATAATTATTAAAAATATTGCGGCTGTTCTTAGTTTGAATTACGATTAAATTTGTTTCATCAAAAAAGTATCAAGGACGAACAGCCCTCAAAACTGTCCGAAAGCAGTGTTTTATTTATCATACGATTTGATAAATATTCGTTTTGCAGTGTCTGTCAATTACACCCACCAACTGCCGCACTAAAAACCGTTCCACTATCGGCTTTAAAACCCGCTTTTAATTCAATAGATTTTGCTCGGTAATCAACTTTGGCAGTGCTTGTTAATTTGTTAGTAGCCGTTATTTTTCCATTTACGCTCGAAGCAGTTCTCAAAATTGGTCCCGAAACAAAATCATCGGTGGGACTTGACAAAATTTCAGCAGCAGCATTTGACCCAACGCTTACAATCATATTTGCCGAATTGGTACATCCAAAACCATTTGTCAATGTAGCCCTGTATGTGCCTGAACTCGTGGCGGTTATACTTGAGGTGGTCGTATTGCTCGGTGTCCAGAATGCATTGGCTATATTTGATGGCATTGACGAAGGTATTTGTCGAGTAGGGGTATTCACAAATGTTCCTGTATTATTATTCCCAGAGGCATCAGTGATGGTTGTACCCGTAGTTTCATCAAATTTATAATAAGCCACTATTCCGAAAGTATTGGCAGGTACGGAATTCATATTGGCTAAAATTTGGCTCGGTGTTCGGGTGTAATTCCATAATCTCAACTCATCCATTGTTCCGTTAAAATTGTTCCAGACATAATAAGAGTTTTCCTGTCTGCCAATATACATGGGTAGGTTATCTTGATAAGCCGAAGCAACTGCCGCAGTTCCTGATGCCACTCCGTTAATATAAAAAGTGAGTATGCCATTACCTAATGAGATGGCTACGTGCGTCCAAGTATTTTCAAAAACAATACCCGTTGAATATTTCCAACCATTAGTTGCTCTATCAAAATATCCCATTTTATAGTTATTAGTATTATTAGCGTTTAGTTGCCACAAAAAATCATAATCACCTTTATTAACAATGGTTGAATTTGCCCCTGAATAATTTACCCATGCTTCCATCGTAAAATTCGTTCCTAAGTTTATACTCGCACTATGAGGAACGGTAATGTATTGATTACTGGTTTTCACAAAAGTCAAAGCATTGTTATTGCTTGCCACATAAGATTTTAGTGTAACCGACCCTGGCGAGCAAAATTGCAATGGACCACTCGCCGTCAGAATTGGTGCGGCAGGAATTGGATTGACATTGACAGAATTGGCTGGGAATCTTTTGTAATTATATATCCCACTATTACAAGAGACAAAATAATTACTATTCACCGTGGGTGATTGTACAAAAGGACTACCCGTACCAATAGGAGTAATATCCGTTAACGAATAATACCAATTAGTAGCGATACCAGGCGGACAGGTGGCAGTCAATGAAACATTAGTACCTGCCCCTTGACAAATATTGATTTGACCCGTAGAAATATCCGTTGGCAGGGCATAATTTCCCCAGTTGCAAGTAGCAAAAATATTCGAAGTACTCTTGCCGTCGCAAGCAGTATATAGTTCCAAGTTTAAATCTGGCGATGACAAAGCACCTACATTTTGTTGGGTAACATTCACAAAATAAGTACTGGCAAGACAGGAATTTGCAGGAATTGAAAATGCACCAAATTCAGTATTTCCAGTAGTTCCCGAAATAGAGATGATGGCGTTATTGGCATTTGATAATGGGTTAAACCTCAAATTATACGAGCGAGTTTCGTTAGAATTATTGCAAAGATTAATGCCAAATTGTGAGGTTGTGCCAACCGCCACATTCGGAACGGTGTAGCTAATAGCATTGGGTACGGCTTGAAATTTCAAGGATGGTTGGTCACGTTGGTAGCCGCCTTCGAAGGGGCAGCTTGACTTTGTGCCTGGTTTTGTTAAAAATATCGGAGTGCCGTAAACGGGGTCTTTCACAACACGCATTTCAAAATGATCACCCGCATCATTGTCATAAAGCGAATAGCTAATATTTTGTGATATACCACCCGTAGAAGAAACAGCTTGCCCAAAACGTTTACTGGTAGAAAATTTACCACCAATTGCAAAACCAGAACCCCCTACATTGACTACCACATCAAGCCCGACACTACCCTCTACATAATGCTCTACATTGATAGTGTTGGAAGAATTATAATCAAGAGAGGTACTATGTGTGATTGGACCAGCAAGAGCGTCATAGCCATAATTTTCAATAAATGTATTAGCGGCATTGTTGATATTGATGCTATCGTTGGCAATGACTTGTTTCCAAACATTAATTTGATACAAGGCCGTAGCTCGATCTTTTATGGACAGACTGGTATTATTCATTTTAGCGGTTTGCGTGGCAATATCGTTGATGATACCACTTTTAGTAAGAAAAAATTGCTTTTTGCTTCCTTCAATTTCTCTATAAATTAAACTGGTATCTATTTTGACGTAATAACCGCTCGGTCCATTCATAATTCTCACGTTTCTGACCTTACCGTATGCCAAATCGACACCATAGCCAACAAATAATGCATCATTGTTTGCCCCATTCCCACTGCTTTGGGCAGTTAGGCTATTACTGATGGTTACGCAGGTTTGTTTGGAGGTGGTTCGGGTTTCCATGCTTCCTATGGTAGCACTGGCAGATAATTGAGCGTATATTTCATAATCTACGGTAGCTATAAAACCAATTGAGCCTTTGACACCAAGTTTTACTGAACCCGTAATCGTACCACTCTCGTCTTTTGAGGTAGCTTCATCAAAACTACGGCATTTAGTGCCCGTATTGGTAATGGTTGTAGAGCTACCATCACCTGGAGGGTTATGCACCACCATGTAAGGCACTTGCGGTTCGGTCGTTACGCCCAAAGAATCTACTGAAGATACTGTGCCACCCTCTACTACAAAAGGAAGAATAATTGTATTATAAATTGACTGAATAGTACCAGAACGATTGACACTTCTTGTAAAACCAAATACCAGCCATGCTTGAGTTCTTCCTAAAGGAAAGGTATATGTACCACTAAATGTATAAGATCTTCTCCCGTTTGCGTCAACCACCGAAGTTTGAGGCATGGTTATATATTGGTCATAGGCATAGGGCTGCTCATTTTTACCAATTCCTCCACTCAAATAAGCGGCATCATTATTTATTTTTGATAAATAACCGTCGTAATTATACAAAGCATTAAATTCTATTGTTATTGTAACTGGTTTGCCTGCGGTGGCTTTAAATTGATTGGCAACTGGCACTGTTGTAAAAGCTGATGAAATATAACCTGCAGCATCAATAATATTATTAGTGGTATTCACTGCAGTACCTCGATAATTATTTGAGTTACCGACACTACCTTGAGTACTGGTAATCTGAATATATTCGCTAGAAAAGATACCAGAAAATTCAGTGGCTGCTATCCATTGAGCAAAACTCGTATTGGCTTGTACGACAAGGCAAAATGTAATCATAATGCTGTAAAGAATTTTTGTAAAATTTGGTTTCATGATTGATAGAAGAATAAGTTTTGAAATATTAGACCTTATTACGATAATAAAAATTAGATTCTTGACTTGACCCTAATGTTGTGTAAACCACATGCGATGAGCATAACCTTATCCAAAATATCGGTTGTTCTAAGTCTGATTTGGTCTAAAACACATCTCATTCTTTCAACCCCAGAAATAGCGTGTTCGACAACAATACGACAAGAACTTATCCAAACATTTAAGATTTTTTCGTTTAACTCAAGCTCTTTATTCGCAGGTTTTTTATAAGGCATTATAACAGTAACGTTTTCAGGAAGGTGTCTTACAGAACTGGTTACTGTAAGCCTGCCATCAAAACCATTTGTACCAAGTGGCTGAACCCATTGAGCGAAACTCGTTTTGGAGTTTAGCATAAAGAATAAAATTGCGAATATGCTGAAAATGTTTTTTTTAAATGAAGTTTTCATGGGAATATGATTTTGGGAATGATTAAGGCATTAATTTTTCATTGAATTATTTTTAGAAACGCTTCACTTTTTCGTCTTGAAAGAGCTATTTTTTCATTGTTTTTGAGTAAAATCTTTCCATAATTGCCCGATTTAGTTTTATCTTCAAATTCTGCCATAAAATCAAGATTGAAAATAACGGAGCGATTAGGTCTGAAAAACTGAAAGTCTTTCAAGCGTTTTTCGATTTTACCAAGTGTTGTTGAAGACATAATTTTGCTGCCATCATTCAGATAAATAATGGTATAATTGATATCAGATTTGAGCATCAGAATGTTAGCAGGCGAGATATTCTTTCTACTGCCGAGGTGAATGAGGTTATTGGTTTTCATGTTTATTTATAAAAATATTGCGACTGTTCATTAGTTTGAATTACGATTAAATTTGTTTCTTCAAGAAAGTATCAAGGACGAAACACCCTCAAAACTGTCCGAAAGCAGAGTTTTATTTATCAGACGATTTGAAAAATATTCATCAAGAAGTGCCATTTCAATTACACCCTCCAACGGCGGCATTAAATACAGTTCCGTTATCTGCCTTAAAACCAGCATCCAACTGAATTGATTTGGCATTATAAGTAACTTTTGCTGTTCCAGTTACTTTATTGGTTGCGTTTATTCTCCCATTTGCAATTGATGCTGTTTTTAAAATATTGTCCGTTGAAATGTCATCAGTGGGGCTTACGAGTGTTACTAAGGCAGCATTAGAAGCGAAACTTGTTGAAATACTTGCCGAGCTTGTACATCCATAGCCATTCGTAATGGTAGCAGTATATGTTCCTGCATTAGTTACTGCTAAACTTGGCGTTGTTGCTCCCCCAGGCGACCACACCACTGCATTGACGGGCGAAGTAGAAGGTACTTGCCAAGTTGGAGCATTTACCAATGTTCCATTATTACGATTGCCCGTAGCATCTGCCGTGCTTGTGCCTGTACTTTCATCAAATTTATAATAGGCTACCAATCCTGCACTATTGGTTGGCACTGTATTATTTCTGTTATCAATAATTTCTTCATCGTTTTGACCAAAAGCCATAAATGAGCTAATCAAAAATAGTAAAATTAATCTTTTCATTTTTTAAGCCGCTATTTGCCTTTTTAAATTTATTGAAATCATTGTTCCGTTTTTTACTTACTGTATCAATTTTCCCTCGATTTGTTGAGTTAGCAAATCAACCAATTGCGTGCTGAAACCCGTGCCTTTTGCTTGCGTATCTAAACTTTTTTTGATGCCGTTATCGACGTTTGATTAATTTTCAGACTTAAAGTTTATATTTTGTAAATTATAAAAAACTTTGCTTTACCCCCCCCTTAAATCATTGGCGAAATAAGGGGGAAATATAGCTTTTACTTAATTCAAACACCCACCAATCCTTGCCGTAAAATTTGTGCCACTTTTTGCTTCAAAACCAGGGCTGAATGTTAGCGAATTTCCAGCTTTGTAGGTAACACTCGCAGGTGAAAATATTTTATTACTTGCCGTAAGTGTTGTAGTTGCTATTTGTAGCGAATTTGTCGTGAAGTTAGTTATCAAGTTCAAAACTGTAGAAGGCGTTCCAACCAAAACCAATTTTGTAGCTACTCTATCACGTACATAATTGACAGTTTCGCAACCTACAAAATATGTTGTATTGACACTTGGATTGACGATTACGGTACTACCAATTGCCGCAGGAAAACCACCAACCGCCACGGTGTACCAAGTTGGAGTAGTACTGACTGGACAACTTGCCGTTAGCGTTACGGGTGTACCCGTACAAATCTCATTGGCACTTGCCACAACGCCCGTGGCTGGTGGTGGGGCAGCAAAGCCGACACTGGCAAAAACACTTGCTTTGATGCTCGGTTCACATTCAGAATATAACCTAAATTCAAGATTGGCAAAATTTACATCACTTGTTGGATACCTTCTCGAAATATTTACATCATAGTTTTCTACTCGACAAGTATTGGCTGGAATTGTGAAAGCTCCAAATTCTGAGCCAGTGCTTCCCGCAGCAGTAATCAGCAAATCGCTTGAATTTGATTGCGAAACAAAACCTAATTTATAAGTACGTGCTTCCGTTGTATTACTATTACACACTTTCATTTGGAAAGCGGCTGGTGTACCAAGTGTGATATTTGAGATAGCTATATTATTTTGAGCTATTCCAACAATTTCTAATCGTGGTTGCTCTCTTTGATAACCACCTTCGAAGGGGCAACTCGTTCTACTGCCACTTTGCAGCTTAAATAGTGGCGTACCAAACATTGGGTCACGGTAGATATTTATTCTTAATAAATCGCCAGCGTCATTATCCTCCAAGTGCATTGTCATTGTATTGGTAATGCTGCTTGTACTGCTGTTGGTTTGCCCATAACTTTTACTGGTTCGCAAATTATACCCAGCCGAAAAACCCGAACCTCCAATGTTTACTACACCCTGTATTCCAACGTTTGCCTCCATGTAATTATCTACAATAATAGTATTGGTTTGACTGGTGCTTACACTGGTGGTTCTATCTAAATAAGGTGCCCCTCCCGATAAATTTATTTGTCCATAATCGGGATTTGGTATAGTGGCGTTGGCTACATTGGCATCATTCATTGCTATGAGTTGCTTCCAAACATTCAATTGGTTTTTAGCGTCTATTCGCTGTTTTAGGGTAAGGGCGTTGTTGAGGGTGTCAAGCCTACGCAGCTCTATTTGATCTATAATATTGCTACGGGTATATAAGTTGAGTCTTTTGGAATTATCAACGGGTACCATTGCAAGTCCTTTTTTGATAGAAGTGCTATAATTGGGCGGAGGACCTATAACCAAATTGTCGTATATGGCATAATTATAATCTAAGCCCTCGCACAAAAATATATCTTCACCCGAGCCTGGTGTGGCTCCAAAACCTGTGGTAGAGCTTACGCAAGTTTCAGTGTTTTTTTTCCTTACATTTGTGTTACCTTCTGTTCCTGATGCCGTAAATTCTACATAAGCCTCAATATCAATCGTTGCTACAAAGCCAATGCTACCCTTGAAGCCAAGTTTTATTGAGCCAGTACCTGTATTAGCCAAACCTTCAGTAATACTATTTTCTGCCGATTGACAAGATGTTTTATTAACTTCAAATTTGGTATAACTTTGGTCGCCTGGAGGGGCATGAAGTACAGTAATAGGTAATGCAGGTTGAGAAATGATACGAGGTTGACCAGAATCATTCAAAACCAGCGGTATCGGTATGCCTGGCTCTTTTACGCCATCTACAATAAACGGTAAAACCATCGTGTAGTATTGTATGACACCATTTTGGATTACTGCAAAACCAAATACTATCCACGCTTGTGACCGAGCATTCGTAAAAGTATAAGTGCCTTGGTATTTGTATGTTTTCTGACTACTATTAATTAATTCAGTAAATGGGATGCTTATGAAAGCATCGTATGCGTAATTTTGCTCATTTTTTCCTATTCCTCCCGGCAATGCGACAGTGTTTGTAATTGCTGAGCCCAACCAAGGAAAAAATTCGTTTAAATTAAATTCGAGAGAAATAGTTACGGGCTTACCCGCCGTAGCTTTAAAGCGACCTCCTGGAGCAATTGAATTAAAAGTGTTGCCAATCCAACCATTATTGGCTGCTTGAATAATATCATTTGTGCCCGCATATATCGAACCATAATAGGCGTTATTTCCTGCCACGCTACCGCTCGAACTGGTTACTTTAAGCGTGCCCATATCACCATAGGTAGCGGTTAGTGGCTGAACCCATTGACCAACACTCGTTTCGGAGTTAAGCAGCAAACATATAATTGTAATGATACTAAGAATGTTTTTTGTAAATCTTGTTTTCATTTGGATATAGAATTTTAGGATTTTAAATGAATTCAACCCATGTTCTTATGCAATAATTGATGGGTTATTGAAATTAGTTTATTGAATAATTTTAAAAAAAACTGCTGCTTTCCTGCGTGAAAGGGGAATTTTTGTTCCATTGATTAGTCTGATGCTGGAAGAATTTCCAATAGTGTCTTTGTCTTCAAAGTCAGACACATATTTTAAGTTGATAATGGTAGAGCGATGGCTTCTGAAAAAATCACTTTCTTTCAAACGTTTCTCTAAAATTCCGATGTTAGTAGAACTGAGTATGCAGCTACCATCTATAAAATAGATATATGTGTAGTTGATGTCGGCTTTAAGCATCAAAATACTCGTTGGACAAATTTTTTTATGCCCACCAATGCGGACGAATGTATCAATTTCCATGGCTGTTTTTTTTATTAAGTTTGTTACAAATTTCAATGCAAAGTGGTCGAAATACTAAAAAGCAAATTCATTGACTGTCGCCAATCCCTTTGAAAGTGCCATCTCGCCCATTCCAGGAATGGCAGTTCCTTCTACACGGAAAGTTGTAACGTCGGTCATTCCCAAAAAGCCTAAAATTGCCCTTAAATACGGGTCGTTAAAATCATACGCCTTCATAGGTCCTTCTGAATAAATCCCTCCCGAAGCAATGGCTAAATACACTTTTTTGTTCTCTACCAAACCTCTTGGCATGCCATTTTCATCATATTGAAAGGTGAAGCCTACTCTTGAAATGTGGTCAACCCAAGCCTTTAATGTAGAAGGAATACCAAAATTGTAAAAAGGCACACCAATGACAATGATGTTGGCGTCCATTAATTCCTTTATAGCTTTATCCGAATTTTTAACTGCATTATTCAGCGTTTCGTTTCTGTGTTCGGCAGGGGTAAAAAATGCTGCCAAAGTTGTTTCGTCAATATGAGAAAGTGGCTCTTGAGCTAAATTGTGTTTCGATACACTACTATCAGGATAGGTTAATGTGACCTTTTCAAGAATGGCGTTTGATAATTTGTTGCTAAAAGAATTTTCGCCATTAGGACTTGTCGTGATAAATAAGATTCTTTTCATTTTTTTAATAATTGAAATTTGAATATAAAAGAATTAATTTGTTTTGAATTAGTCGTTTTAGAAGCAATGATTACATAAGAATATGTCTGCTTCAATGGTTAAAATTGTAATAAGGTTATTTTTCATTTAAATAGTTGCTCTCTGAAACCTCGATAATGGGTGTTGTGTCGTAGTAGGTGATGATGCGGTCAATCATTTTTTCTTTATTGAAATGAAAGTTGAAATTCATTCTCAAAGCCACGGAATCGTCTTTAAATACCATGTTGTTAGAAAAATAAGCATAGACATAAATACCTGATAATAAACCAGCTTTGGGCTTTTGAAGTACATGAATGGGTAGATAATTGGCAGCCGTTA
>NZ_JAYWCU010000171.1:0-45354 GCF_043780375.1 Emticicia sp.
TTTGAAAGCATAGCACCGCTACGGTTGAAAAATTTGCTCAATTTGTAGCCGAAAAGATGGTGTTTTTCGACTTAAAATACTTTCGCAGGAAGTCTAATAGTGTTATTATTGACCAACAATATCAGCTCTCATGCCGCCTAATGCTCCCAATAACTCAATTTTTGCTTTTGACTGAACGTTGAATTTAATCAACGAAGCATTCAAGTCTTCAACTAAAGCATTAAATTCGGCATCTTTGATGTTCATACCTTTGTGAGCAACTTTCATTGATAAACCAGTGTATTTTTCTGCTCCACCCGATGCAGCACCTACTTGATTAACAAGATTCATTTTCAATTTATTCAAACGAACAGGGTCAGCAGCAGCGGCAGCGAAAAACGAATTAATACGCTTATCGGCAGCAACTTTTCCGATAAAATCATCGATAACAGCTGTAATGCCCGCATTCATACCTAAACGTGCGTAAAGTGGTGTATTGCCCTCTACAATATCACCTTTCATAGCTGCTAAAGCACCTAATAGCTGATTTCTTGGCTTAGGAAAAACATTAAATTTAAGCAAAGATTTGTTCAAATCATCTACCAAAGCATTGAAATCGGCTTCGCCAACACCCATACCTTTGTGAGCTGCTTTCATATCTAAGCCAGTATATTTCTCAGTTCCACCTGTTGCAGCACCCACTTGATTGATAAGGTTGTTGCGTAGTTTCATCAAACGAGCTGGGTCGCCAGCGGCATCAGCAAAAAACGCATTGATACGAGCATCACCAGCAACATTTGTAATGAATTGGTCGATTACTGCCGAAATTGCCGCATTTCCACCCAATTGAGCATACAGAGAAGCGTTAGGCTCTACAATGTCAGCTTTCATAGTTGCCAAAGCACCCAACAATTGCATTCTTGGCACTGGAAGGACATTGAATTTTAACAAAGACTTGTTTAAATCATCTACCAATGCATTAAAATCTGCTTCTTGTACATTCATACCTTTGTGGGCAATTTTCATTGTTTGGCCAGTATATTTTTCCATTCCTCCAGTTGCCATACCCACTTGGTTGATAAGGTTGTTACGTAATTTTGTCAAACGAGCTGGGTCGCCAGCGGCATCAGCAAAAAACGCATTGATACGGGTATCTCCAGCCACGTTGGTAATAAATTGGTCAATTACTGCCGAAATTGCCGCATTTCCACCCAATTGAGCATAAAGAGAAGCACCAGGCTCAACAATATCAGCTTTCATGGTTGCCAAAGCACCCAATAACTCTGATTTTTCGGTTGCTGGTACACTAAATTTGTCCAAGGCTTTAGACAAATCATCTACCAAAGCATTGAAGTCGGCTTCTTGCACATTCATTCCTTTGTGGGCAGCTTTCATGCTTAATCCTGAGTAAATTTCTGGTCCGCCAGTAGCCATACCAACTTGATTTATCAAGTTATCACGCAGTTTTTTCAAACGAACAGGATCAGCAGCGGCATCAGCAAAAAATGCGTTGATACGAGTATCACCGGCAACATTTGCGACAAATTGGTCAATTACGCCTTGTATGGCAGCATTTCCCCCCAGACGCACATACAAAGACTTTGGTGCTTCTTCCGTAGTCTTTTTGCAAGCAGTGAAGAACAACGCTCCCGCAAGCAATAAATAGACACTTTTTTTCATAGTGAAAAATTGGTTATTGTTAAAAAAAATTAAAAAATGAACGCATAATGCACTGATAATCAGTGGTCTAAGGTTTTTTTAGGCAAAAAATAACATCTTCGCAAAAAAGAGTTTTTTGCGAATTAGGTTAATGCTACAAATTTCCTAATTTAATATTTTGCTAAAAACAGCAGATTATCGCAAACAAAGCGTTTGCTTCATGTCAGTAAAAAAGTCAATATATTCCATCGGGACAGGACATTTTGGTCCTTCCATTTTGGCAAAATTTACTTTCGATGCAATATAATCTTTTTGTTGAACTACGGCTTTCAAGGCATCTTCCGAAACTTGGTCGTCGTAATAAGTAACGCTTACTGTTTTGAATTCGGGGTTTATAGTACAAGCTGTTACGCCAGTTACAGCACTTAATTTTTGAGAAATTAAGCTACTATCTGCAGCATTAACTTGTTTGTCAAGGTCGAAAACTGCAAGGTGGATTGGTTTAAGGTCAAGTTTTTGAGAGAGAGGTGGCTCTTCCCAGTTCGCCCAAACGAGCATAGAAACAAAGAATGTCAAGGTTAGAAAACCGACAACCTTGGCGGATTTGAGGAGTAAATTTTTCATAGTCGTAAATTTTTGAATTGCTGTCTACCAGCATTTACGAACAAATTGAAAAGTTGGATTTATTTTCTTAGAAAGTTTTTTAAAAAGCAAATAGCAAGTCTAAAAGACTTGCTATTTGCTTGAATATTATTTGGTAATAAATCAAAAAATTATTTCTCAACATCGACACTTAACACGAGCATAAACTCGTCCATTTCGATTTCGACTGCATTTGTTGGCTTTTCCCCTAATGGATATTCCTCGAAAATTTTCAAAGAAAGTGCTTGTACTTCTTGACTGATATATTCACGGTTTGCGTCTATGGCATTGGCTAATGCTTGGTTATTGTTCCAAAGCTGAATGTTGATTTTGTTTGTAACCTCAAAGCCATTATCTTTTCTGTAATTTTGAATACGATTAACAAAATCACGAGCAATGCCCTCTTGGCGAAGTTCGTCAGAAATAGTAATGTCGAGAGCAACAGTTATGCCATTGTCAGAAGCAACTAACCAACCCGGAACATCTTCAGTTTGGATTTCGACGTCTTCTAATTTTAAATGAGTGAAAGAGTGAGGCGGTTCTCCGCCCGTTCCCGAATGAGTGGGTAATTCTCCATTTTTTTCTAATTCTTTCAATTGTTCGGCAGACATTGAGTTGATAAAATTACCAACTTCTTTCATGTCTTTGCCATATTTCGGCCCAAGGGTCTTGAAATTTGGTTTTACTTTTTTCTTCAAAAATCCCCCAACGGACGTTGCTGAATCATCATCAATGTATTCAATTGACTTAATATTTACTTCTGACTTGATGATTTCTTCTACGTGGCGTATTTGTTTACGAGTATTTTCGGACAGCACAGGAATCAAAACTCTTTGCAACGGCTGGCGTACTTTAATCTTGTGTGTTTTACGCAATGAATGAATCAGCGATGAAATGCTTTGAGCTAAATCCATTGAGGCCTCTAAATCTTTATCGACCCAATTTTCTTCATAAATATGCCAATCTGTAAAGTGTACTGACTCGTGTCGAAGTGGTGTATTTTTTTCGATTGCTTCTTCACGAATACAATCTGTCATGCTTTTATAGAGCCAATCGCCATAAAAAGGTGCAATTGGCGACATTAGCTGTGCCACAGTTACCAAACAATGCTGAAGCGTTTCGTAGGCTGCACGCTTGTCTTGGGTCAATTCTCCTTCGTGCGACGAACCGTTCCAAAAACGGCGACGACACAAACGCACATACCAATTTGATAATTGGTCACAAACAAAATCTTGAATCAAACGCCCTGCTTTGGTTGGGTTATAGTCATCGTACTGCTCTCCAACTTCTTTTATCAAAGTATAAAGTTTCGACTGAATCCAACGGTCAAGTTCTGGCAAATGCTCGTATGGAACTCGGTCGAATTCGGTCATTTTATATTTATCCAAATTCGCATAAAGAGCGTAGAAATTATAAGTATTTGAAAGAGTTCCGAAGAATTTTCTTTGTACTTCGCCAATTCCTTCCAAATTAAATTTCAAATTATCCCATGGCTCAGCATTTGTAATCATGTACCAACGAGTTGGGTCAGCACCATATTTGCCTAAAGTTTCAAATGGGTCAACAGCGTTACCGAGACGTTTTGACATTTTATTCCCATTTTTGTCAAGCACTAAACCCGTAGAAACGACATTTTTGAAAGCAACCGAATCATACAACATGCCCGAAATGGCATGAAGCGTAAAGAACCAACCACGAGTTTGGTCGACACCTTCACTTATGAAATCAGCGGGATAATTGGCATCAAAAATCTCTTTATTTTCAAATGGATAATGCCATTGAGCAAAAGGCATAGCTCCCGAATCGAACCAAACGTCAATCAAATCTAACTCACGTTGCATAATTTTTCCGCTTGGAGAAACTAAGTAAACTTCATCTACGAAAGGGCGGTGCAAGTCAAAAACCTCACCCCTGCCCCTCTCCACTGGAGAGGGGTGTAGAACAGTTATTAAATCAAGTCCCTCTTCTGTGGAGAGGGATTTAGGGCGACCGTCGCTACGGCGAGGTTTTAATGCTATATTTATTTCCCCAATAACTCCCCTTATATTTGTTAATACTTCATTATTGCTAAATCTAATAACCTCAAATCCTCTCAGATTCAAGAATTTTGTTCTCATTTCATCATATTCAATAGTTTCATTATGAATATCTCCGTCTATTTCTACAATTAACTTCTTCTCAATACATATAAAATCTACTATAAAGGTATCAATAGAATGTTGCCGTCTAAATTTGAATCCTAACTTAGAGTTTCTGACTTCTTGCCAAATAATATTCTCCGCTTGAGTTTGATTTTTTCGGTTTTCACGTGCAAGATTTTTTAAATTTGACCAATCTTTATAATTAGATTGATAAATAAAATGTTCCCATGTAATATTTTCTTCAACCCCACTTTCTACAACAGAGGGTGACTCTTTGGATTTTTTACTATTATGATAAGCGTTTATAAATTTTTCATTTTTTGCTCGCTGTTCTTCATTTAAAATTTCATCTTTCAAAGCGTGTTTGAGTCCATTTATCAACTCTTCTACCGAACCAATACAAACTTCTTCATTATCTTCCGAACGCCAAATGGGCAATGGCGTTCCCCAATAACGGCTACGGCTCAAGTTCCAATCTACTAAGTTTTCAAGCCAATTGCCAAAACGCCCAGTTCCTGTACTTTCAGGTTTCCAGTTGATGGTTTTGTTTAATTCCACCAATTTATCCTTCATGGCTGTAGTCCGAATAAACCAACTATCCAACGGATAATATAAAATAGGCTTATCAGTTCTCCAACAATGTGGGTAGGTATGCTCATATCGTTGCACATTGAAGGCTTTGTTTTCAGTTTTTAGCTTAATCGCAATGCGTTCGTCCACCGAAAGGTATTTTTCACGATGTGGTCCGCCACCCGCTTGTTTAATGCGTTCAACTTCTTTTTCTTCGTCAGATAAATAAGCCTCTTTTACATATTCTAAAGCAAAATCAGTAATTTCTTTTACAAAACGACCCCTTTTGTCAACAATCGGTACATCTTTTCCAGTTTCATCTTTCACCATGATTGACGGAATACCGTGCTGTTGAGCTACTCTAAAGTCATCTGCACCAAAAGTTGGCGACGTATGCACAACCCCAGTACCATCTTCAGTTGTAACAAAATCACCCATAATTACTCTAAAAGCGGCTGTTTCAGGTTGAACGTAAGGCAGTAATTGCTCATATTCAATTCCGTCTAAATCTGAGCCTTTAAATTCTGATATAATTGTCCAAGGAATGAGTTTTTTGTCGGAAACCTCAAAACCATTAAAATCTCCGTCTTTACCCTTTTCTGTAAAATATTTTCCTACTAACTCTTTCGCCAAAACTACGTTTACAGGCAAAAAAGTATAAGGATTAAAGGTTTTTATTAAAACATAATTAATGTTTTTTCCAACTGTCAAGGCTGAGTTTGCAGGAAGTGTCCACGGCGTAGTTGTCCAAGCTAAGATGAAAACCTCACCCCTGCCCCTCTCCATTGGAGAGGGGTAAGAGTCAAGTCCCTCTCTATTGGAGAGGGATTTAGGGCGACCGTCGCTTCGGTGAGGTAGTAGTTCAAAAAGAAATTCCGACTTATGATTTTCTAAAACCTTAAACTGAGCGGTCAAAGAAGTGTCTTTTATATCTTTATAAGTGCCTGGCATATTTAGTTCGTGCGAACTTAGTCCAGTTCCTGCCGCTGGCGAATATGGCTGAATTGTATAGCCCTTATAAAGCAATCCTTTTTTATAAAATTCTTTTAATAAGTACCAAACGCTCTCAATATACTCGTTTTTGTAGGTAATATAAGGGTTTTCTAAATCAACCCAATAACCCATTTTTTCGGTTAGATTGTCCCATTGGTCAGTAAAACGCATCACCGTTTCACGGCATTTTTGATTATATTCTTCAATGCTAATGTACGATTCGGCGTTCCGATTGCCAATGTCGTCTTTGGTGATGCCCAGCTCTTTTTCGACTTGGAGCTCAACAGGCAATCCATGTGTATCCCAACCACCTTTTCGTTTTACTTGGTAGCCTTTAAGGGTTTTATAACGGCAAAAAATATCCTTAATCGAACGAGCCATCACGTGGTGAATGCCAGGCGTTCCATTTGCTGAAGGCGGTCCCTCAAAAAATGTAAAAGCGGGTTGTCCTTCACGTACTTCTATTGATTTTTCAAAGATTTTTTCTTTCTTCCAAAACTCCAGAATCTCGTCGGCAATAGCGGCGTAGTTGATTGATTTATATTCTTTGTAATACATAATGAATAAAAAATGAGACAGGATTAAGCGATTTTAAGATTAGTAAGATTATAATATTTTCGATTTGTTGATATGTTTAATTGTAAAATATTCAAAACAAATCGTGTCTATCTTATAATCTTTCTAATCCTGTCAAGATTAAGGGTGCAAAGATAAGGATTTTTTGCCCTTCAAAGAACATAATTCCAATACTGATTAAACCTTTAGCTACTTTTTTGTATCAAAAGACCAGTTATTAAAATAAAACATCATGCTACAAAAACACATTCAACATTTATATTGGAGAGCCGGTTTCAGTGAACCACTTTCGGTTGTGCGAGCAGCAGAAAAACATTCAGCCAAACAAATCTTCAAGAAAATGCTCCATGACGCCGAGCAGTATAAGCCTATTGATATTGTAGATTTGAAAGAAATCGCCGCCGAATTGCGACAGTTACGTGAAATGAAAAAAGAGAGTGGGAGCGAAGCTGTGAGAGAGAAGTTTAAAGATTTAAAGAAAGACCGTAAAGAAGAACAAGGTACACTCAACACGACATGGATTGATATTATGTCGACAGAAAAAGGTGTTTTACGAGAAAAAATGGCTTTGTTTTGGCACGGACATTTGGTTTCTCGAAGCCTGAACCCTGCCTTTTCTCAAAGTTATCTTAATACGCTTCGTGAACACGCCCTTGGGAAATTTGGTGATTTATTGATGGCTGTTTCGCAAGAGCCTTCGATGTTGCAATTTTTGAATAATAAACAGAATAAAAAACGTAGTCCAAATGAAAATTTTGCGAGAGAATTAATGGAATTATTCACTCTCGGACGAGGAAATTATACCGAAAAAGATATTAAAGAAGTTGCAAGGGCTTTCACAGGTTGGGATTTTGATATTCAGGGAAGATTCATTTTCAGAGAATTTCAGCACGATGATGGCGAGAAAACGATTTTTGGCAAAACGGGCAACTTCAAAGGTGAAGATGTCATAAATATGATTTTGCAAAAGAAAGAAACGGCTCACTTTATTACGACTAAAATTTACAAATATTTTGTCAATGAAAATGTTGATAATCAAAGAATTACAGAATTATCTAAGCGTTTTTACAAAACTAATTACGACATTGCTGATTTGATAGAAAATATCTTTACAGCTGATTGGTTTTATGATGAAAAAAATATTGGTACGCATATAAAGTCTCCAGTTGAGTTATTGGTTGGACTGAAACGAATGCTGGGAGCCAATTTTGAAGAGCAACAGCCTAATCTCTACATTCAAAAAGTTTTAGGACAAGTTTTACTTTATCCACCAAATGTAGCGGGCTGGGCTGGTGGAAGAAATTGGATTGATAGTTCAAGTTTATTGTTTCGGATGCAATTACCAGCCATGATGTTTTCGGGAAAAGAAAGTAATATCTCAGCCAAAAAAGACGGCGATGTAAATACCGAATATCAAAATAAAAAACGTAGTTTCAAAGCAAATGTTGATTGGGAAGGGTTTTCAAAAGCTATTTTAGTAAAAAACAAAAATATTGTTGAGGAATTAAGTCAATATCTTTTGCAAGTGCCTGTTAATGAGGTATTTAAGCAAGGAATTACAAATAAAATGCAAAATGAGACAGACCCCGAAGCTATTAAAAAAGCAACTTTAGCACTAATGATGTTGCCAGAATATCAGGTTTGCTAAATTTCTGAAATTACCTCACGGCGGCCGACCCCAGCCCTCAGAACTTTAAGTTCTCGAATAAGACCCTTTCCCCTCTTCTTGTGGAGCAGGGCTGTTTGAGTTAATTTCTCCTCCTTTTTTCAAGGAGGAGTACCTTTTAAAAGTATATTTTTCTTGTACTTTTAAAAGGGGAGGTGGTAAATTTCCGTGATTTTACCACCCCGTCCGATTCGTCAAGACACCGAGCGTTGGTCTCACCTCCTTTTTTCAAGGATGGGAAATCATTAGAACTTAACAGCCCTGTTCTTGTGGAGAGGGGGCAGAGGTTAAAAAGACTTATTTTATACTTTTTCACCTCAACCTAAATCCTTCTCCACTGGAGAAGGACTTGAAAAAGGAAAATTTAACAGACTCACCCCCTTACCAATTGGAGAGGGAGCAAAAAACTCAATTGTAAAGCTATGACCTCAAGAAGAAATTTTATAAAAAAGTCAGCATTAGCCACCGTTGGTGGCATGATGATACCCAACTTTCTGAAAGCCTTTGAAATACAAAACTTAGGAGCTATTCAGACGAGTGAAAAAGTTTTAGTAATTATACAACTATCGGGTGGAAATGATGGACTTAATACTGTTGTTCCCTATCGCAACGATATTTATTATAAATCTCGTCCATCAATAGCCATTCCAAGCGAAAAAGTCTTAAAACTCAATGATGATTTGGGCTTAAATCCTGCAATGGAGTCACTCAGAAGTTTGTATGACAATGGTTTGGTGAGTGTCATTAATAATGTTGGATATCCAAATCCAGACCGCTCACATTTTCGTTCGATGGATATTTGGCAGACAGCAAGCGAATCAACCGAATATTTAAACACAGGTTGGATTGGACGTTATTTAGATGCCAATTGTGCAGGAGGAAGCTGCCTACCTTACCGTGCTTTAGAAATTGACGATACCTTGAGTCTATCGATGAAAGGCGAAAAACTAAAAGCATTAGCTGTGCAAGACCCCGAAAAACTTTATAAACAAGTTAGCGGAGATTTTATGAGTAAAATAGCCAAAAACACTTCTGTCAATGAGCATGATAATGTAGCTTATTTGTATAAAACTTTGGCAGAAACAGCCTCTTCAGCGGAGTTTCTGTATACAAAGCGGGTTGCCGCCCAGCGGGTTGCCACCCAACGGGATGCCGTCCAATCGAAGATTTATAAAAGTAATAGTCAATACCCACAAGGAGAGTTGGGACAACGATTGAAAACTATTTCAGAGCTAATAGTTTCGGGAATGCCGACGAGTGTTTATTATGTAAGTATTTCGGGCTTTGACACACATTTTAATCAATTGAACCAACAAGAGCGATTATTGAAAAACTATGCCGATTCGGTCAATGTTTTTGTGAATGATTTGAAGAAAAATAATAGATTGAATGATGTAGCCATCATGACTTTTTCAGAATTTGGCAGACGAGTAAAACAAAATGCCAGCGGTGGCACAGACCACGGTACAGCCAATAATATATTCTTGATTGCCGAAAAGCTAAACCGACCAAAAGTGCTAAATGAAGCACCAAATTTAACAGATTTAGACGAAGGAGATTTGAAGTTTTCAGTTGATTTTCGACAAATATATACTACTCTTCTACAAGATTGGCTTAAAATAAATGATAAAACTATTTTGGGAAAGACATTTCAAAGTTTAAATTTATTATAACAAATTATAAGTAAAATTCTTTTGTCTCTTGTCTCAAATCTTATATCAAAATTTCTGACCATTAAATAAAAAAATAAAGAAAATTCAGAATTAATAAGCAAGAAGTACGTTATTTATATGCAATTTTGTAGTTGAAATTGGCAAATTAACTTCTATGCGAAATCTTTCAAGAATATTTTTTCTGCTTTTATTTTCGACTTCTGTTTACGCACAAGGTTTATGTGATAAAACGGGTGTTGAAAAAGGAGGATTTACTTTTGAAACACCATCAACCATTTGCATAGGGCAAGAAGTAAGAATCAAAGATAATTCGGGTGGAACAGAAGTGAAGTATATCTTTGGTTATCAAGGCGAGGATGCTTCAAAACTCGCGGGTCTTAATCCTACAACTAATACTAAATGGTCATTTCTTGCTGCAGGTCAATACGTAATTTTGCAGTATGGCAAAAAGAACGGCAAGGAGATGTATTTTTGTAATTTGGTTACGGTGAGAGAGAATAATAAGCCAGATATAAGTTATGAAGCCTGTAATAATTCATTAATTATACTAACCATAAGAAATTCTCCAGCTAATAACTTCGATTCCTATAGAATAAAATGGAGTGATGGAAGTATAGATAATATACCTATAGGTACAGTTCTCCCATATTCTGTAAAAAAAACTTTTCCAGTATCTGCAATCCAAAACCTTTTAGTTGAAGGTTTATATACCATACCGAATAATTGCCCAGCGGCACAGCCAATCACTATTAATATGGATAGAGGAGAAATGTTTCCTCGAATCGAAAAAATTGAATTAAGTGAAGATGGAAAAGAAGCAACTATAACTTTGAAAGGAAACCCCGATGCCGATTATTATATTTCAAGCCGTTCGATTGACCAAGCAGGAGCTATTCCAAACAGTTCAATGCCCAAGGTTAAAGCAGGTATTTTTAAGATGACAATCTTAAATCCAGCTAAAAGTCAATGTTTTGCTGTAGGAAGGGTTGGACAAGGAGGTTGTTACGAATATTCTAATGAAGTCTGTTCAATACCATTTACCCTAAAGCCAATTGACGATGATTACCAAATTACTTGGCAACCATCGTCAATTGGGAAAATTCAAAATACTGGCGTTTTTACATATGTTAACCAAGTAGTTACACAAATTATTAGAGAAGAGGGTACAAATAAACTTACTTTTAATGGTGTTACCAGTCCATATTTAGATATTACAGCAGATTGTAGTAAAAAATATTGTTATACCTTGTCTTCAAAAATAATAAGTGCCTATGCGGGATATACAGGTTCTACTTATAATGAAACAGCTACTGTTTCTCAAAAACAATGTGTTGATCGAAAAAGCGTTCACCCTCCAGCTATAACTGATGGATTTGTTTCAGTAAACCCAACTGATGCAATATCGCTTAATTTTAATGATAATAGTACATGGTCATTAATTAGAAAGAAGTATCGCCTTTATCGAGTCGAAGATAATGGACTAAAGCAAATAGATAGTAGTTTGACAGTAAAAACACTTACAGATGCTTCTATTAATGCTTCAGAAAAATCATATTGCTATAAGGTTTCATTTGTTGATAAATGTGATAGTGAATCAGATATTTCACCAGCATTTTGCTCTATATTATTAAATGAAAATGCCATTGGAAATTTACTATGGACAAACCAATCACCTTTTGGAAATACTATAATTAGTAAATTTGAAGTCCAAAGCTACGATGAGAGAACAAATATCGCATCAACTGAAGTAACTAAAAATGCTACTGAAATAACGTATATTCCATTACTTGACAAATTTGACGAAGAAGCTAAATATCAGATAAAAATTATTTCTAACGATGGCAAAGAAAGTTTGTCCAATATTTATATTATTCCAATCTCAGTAAAGCTTTTTTTACCAGATGCTTTCTCGCCAAACGATGATAACATCAATGATAATTTAGAAATAAAAGGCTCTACTAAACGTATTATTGACTTTGAAATGCAAGTGTATAATCGTTGGGGAAATCCAGTTTTTACTTCTAATGACGTGACAACTATTTGGGATGGAAAATTTCAAAATGCTAGTGCCCCAACTGATATTTATACTTATAAAATATACGCCAAACTCAAAAATGGACAGGAATTTAATAAATCTGGAAAATTTTTGCTGTTGAGATAAAGCACCTCTCGACAACGGCAGACCGTCACCAACCCCTCTCCACATGGAGCGGCCGTCGCACGGAGGGGAGTTTCTAAAAAATATTATGAATAGATTTTTCCTTGTAACATTGTGTTTTCTATGCCTTTTTTGTAAAGTTTGCTCTTCACAAACACTTTTTTCTAATATAAAATACCAATTAGAGGCAGGAACTTATCTCTCAACATCGGGCGTAACTCCTTTTTGGCTACGTTCCAATCAATATGGAATTGTACCATTACAAGCCCCAATTCTCACTTTTCGAGGCTCTGCTCACAAAGAATATGATTCCACTACAAATGAAAATCAAAAGCTAAAAAAATTTGGTATTGGCTATGGTTTTTGGGGTGTTGCCAATGTTGGTAAACAAAGTGGACTTTTATTGCCAGAGGCCTACCTAAAAGTTCGTTATAGAGCATTTGAGTTTTATGGTGGTAGAAGACGAGAAATAATGGGCTTGGTTGATACTACACTTACATCTGGTTCCTATATTTGGTCAGGAAATGCTCTGCCGATACCTAAGATTCAGATTTCTGTTCCTAATTATAGACAAATGGGTAAAAGTTCAATTTTTATCAAAGGTGGCATAAGTCATGGGTGGTTTGGAGACCAAGGATACGTAAAAGATTATTATCTACACCAAAAATGGCTTTATGGTAGAATTGGAAAAGAAGATGCTAAATTCAAGTTTTATGCAGGATTTAATCACCAAGTGCAATGGGGAGGTATTACAGAAAATAAAGACCCTTTTTACTCCAAAGATGGAAAATTAACGCCTTATCCTTTATATAGTTATCAGTTTGTACTAATTCCCTTTTTGCAAAAACTTGTTAAACTAAATACTGATAAACTAACCTCTTATGATAGTGGCTTGGCAATAGGGAATCATTTGGGTTCGGCTGATATTGGCTTTGAATTTGAAAACAATAAAATGAAGTTATTATTCTATAAGCAACAACCGTATGATTTTGCACGTTCCCTCTATACATTGAATAATATTGAAGATGGACTCTATGGTTTGAGTATAAATCTTAAAAAACACTATATAGTAAAAAAAGTATTAATAGAGTACCTTCATACAGTTAGCCAAGGTTTATACCGTTTCGGAAAATATAAGACCTCTAATTACGTTGAATATGATGATTATTTTTCTCACGGACAATATATTTCGTATGATTATAATAATTTGATTATAGGTACTCCTTTTATCTTGGAGAATGATAGAGTAATTTACAATAATAGAATAAAAGCCTTTTCAGCTTATCTAAATGGCACACTCATAAAAAAAGTTTCCTATCTTTTTGGGGGTACTTTTAGCTCTAATCTTGGTATTTATCGCGTTAATTTATCAAAAAACCAGTTTTCAGGAAAGATAAATACTAACTACTCTTTAAATAACAATGCCTCTCTATCAAGCCAAGTTACATTCGATATTGGTACTTTGTATTCAAAAAATATTGGATTATCAGTAATTTACAGAAAAACTTTGTAAGTTCGCATACAGAATATAACACTCAATAAAACTTACCTTCCGTGAATTTCTATATATTTCGCTTCTCTATACTTTTTATTTGTTTTTGTGGTAGTATGTGTTTTTCACAAACCATATTTTCTAAAGTCCAATACCAATTAGAATCAGGTGTATATATCTCTACCTCAAATCAAACTCCCTTTTGGTTACGCTCCAATCAATATGGCATAGTACCTTTAGAATCTCAGTTTTTAACAGTAAGAGGAGCAGTTCACAAAGAATATGATTCTACAAAAAATGAGCAGAACAAGCTAAAGAAGTTTGATTATGGCTACGGTGTCAGTTCTGCGGTAAATGTTGGCAAAAAAAGTAATCTTTTTATACCAGAAGTTTATCTTAAAGTTCGCTATGGGGCATTTGAAATTTACGGTGGACGAAGGAAAGAGGTTGTTGGTTTGGTTGATACTACGCTTACATCAGGTTCATATATTTGGTCTGGAAATGCCTTACCCATGCCAAAATTTCAAATTTCTATTCCTAATTATACTTCAATTATTGGTCATGGTTTGATTTCAATTAAGGGTGCTTTTGCTCATGGGTGGTTTGATAATGGTTACGTTAAAAATTATTATTTGCACCAAAAATGGATATATGGCCGAATAGGCAAACCTAACTGGAGAGTGAAGTTTTATGCAGGATTCAATCATCAAGTCCAATGGGGGGGGGAACCTGCAAAATCTTATGTGGAGGCTGGAACAGGTGCATTAATTTCAAAGTTTCCATCAGATTTTGCGACTTACCTAAAAGTAGTGTCTGGTGTTAGCCTTAATAAAAATGATAGTGGTACTGATACAGGAATACCGCTAAATGAAGCCTGGAATCGTGCAGGAAATCATTTAGGAACATTGGATATTGCAACGGAAGTTACCTTGAAAAATATTGATTTGTTTCTGTACCGTCAAAGTATTTATGAAGATGGCTCTTTGTTCTATTTGAATAATATTGCAGATGGTTTATTTGGTTTTTCCATTAAAAGAAAAAATATTCAAAAAGGATTAACTAAAGTTTGTTTTGAATATCTTAATACCACAAGTCAGGGTGGGAGTACGGGAAGTGAAAATACCATTCCGCAATTAAGAGGGCAGGATAGTTATTTCAACAATTCTTTATATCTTGATGCGTGGGCATATAATCAAAATATTATAGGAACTCCATTGATGACGCCATTAAGCCAAATAGATAAAGTATTAATTAGCAAATATAGTTACGGAGACGTACCGCAAACATATATTGTTAACAATAGAGTCAATGGGTTTAATATTTCTTTACATGGAAAAGCCCCGAAAATGAATTTCACCACAAAGTTAATGTGGACTAATAATTTGGGGCTCTATAGCCTAAGATTTGCGGCCAAACAATTTTCTTTTTTGCAACAAATCAATTATCAACTACCTCAATATACATTAGTAGCAAAACTTTCAATTGATAGAGGACAACTCTTTACTAATAATTTAGGGTGTTATTTTGGTGTGCGACGTATCTTCTTGTAATTCGTCTAATTGCTCATAAATTGAATTTTTACTAATATATTCAGGTACTATTCTTTTCAATTCCGTTACAATTTCAAAATTATCCATCTTAGTTAAAATGTTCTCTAATTGCCTTAGTGAACTTGCTATTATATCAAAATCTTCTGCCACAATCTTTGCTATCATAATTTTATTATGATAGGTCGGTATAGTGTTTTCGTTGCTGTTAAGCAATTCTTCAAACAATTTTTCTCCAGGTCTTAAACCAGAGAATTTAATCTCAATATCTCTGCCTAAAATTAAACCAGATAATTGAACCATTTTTTTTGCTAAATCTACAATTTTAACTGGTTCGCCCATGTCAAATACATAAACCTCTCCGCCTTTACCCATCGTACCCGCTTCCAATACTAATTGACAGGCTTCTGGAATTGTCATGAAATAACGAATAATATCGGGATGGGTAACAGTGATTGGTCCACCACTTTCAATTTGTTTTTTAAACAATGGAATAACAGAGCCATTTGAACCCAAGACATTGCCAAATCGGGTGATAATGAAGCGAGTATTGTTACTATGATGTCTATTTAAACCCTGTACATACATTTCTGCCAAACGCTTGGTAGCACCCATGACATTGGTTGGATTAACCGCCTTATCGGTTGAAACCATGACAAATTTTTCAACATTATATTTAGATGAAAGATTCGCTATAACTTTTGTACCAAAAACATTTACTTTTACTGCATTATAAGGGTTTTTTTCCATTAAAGGAACATGTTTGTATGCGGCAGCGTGAAAAACTACCTCTGGTAGCTCTTCCTTAAACAGTTTTTCAATTATCTTTTCATTGGCTACATTGAGAACCTCTACCCTTATATTGGGTAATATAGACTCAGTATCCATTCGTATTAATTCGGTTTCTAAATCGTAGAGAGCTGATTCTGCTTGGTCGATTAGAATTAATTTATTAGGAGAAAATTTAATCAATTGCCTTACCAACTCACTTCCAATCGAACCAGCTGCACCAGTTACCAATACCTTTTTATCGGTAATAAACTGTTTAACTAACTTATTATTGATTGAAATAGAATCTCGCTCTAATAAATCTTCGATTTTAATATGTTGAATCTGATTAATATTTAGCTCTCCATCCATCCATTGACTAATGGGTGGAATTGTTTTTATGGTAACATCATTAGATAGAAACTCTTCAACAATTTTAGCCTTTCTAACGGGTGATATTGATTGAATCGCAAAAATAACTTCAACCGCAGAGCCTACACTTGATTGAATATAAGTGGCCAATGCTTCTTTTTTAGAAATAACTTTTACACCCTCTATCGTCTTATTTATTTTCTGAGGGTTATCATCTACAAAGCAAAGGATTTCATACTTCTTTTTTTTATCCTTCAGTAAAGTGTTTTTCACCATTAAGCCAAGATACCCAGCCCCATAAATAATGACATTTACATTCGTTTTGAATGAGCCTAAGATATTTTCATAAATACTCTTTACTAATAGGCGACTAAAAATTAATGTAAACGAAGAAATAAAATAGTCAATTACTAAAATAGAAATTGGGATATGCAATAGGTTATTTGCTTCATTACCCCAAGAAATGGCATAGCATAAAAGCAGCACACCTAATGCTAATGTATTTACCTTAAATAGCATTTTAGCATCTTCAATACTTGTGTGGCGAATGATACCAGTATATGATTTGAAATATACAAATACAGAAAACTTAACAAATAAAACAATAAGCAAGTGATACTTAAAAAGATATGGATTAATATATACAAGGTCAAAGTTGAAACGTAATACTGAGGCAAAGGAGAATGTTACAGCAGAAATGAATATATCTAATACCAAAATGAGCCACTTTGACACAAACCTATCTGCATATTTTTGTAAAAATTTGGACATAGTTTATCTTTTTTTGAATTTTGGCTAAAAACCATCAGCAAATTTAGCAAGAGATACACATACAGCAAGTTTCTAACTGTTTATATGTATATAATTTTATTATTCGGTAAAAATGAAAAACCTCTGTCTAAACGACAGAGGTTTTCTTGATGTGTGCCTTAATAGGCAAACATCACTTATTTTTTCAACTTTGCATTTTCTGCTTTCAAAGCCTTGATTTCTTTATTCATTTCAATCATATAAAGTGTCAATTCTTCGATTTTCTCTAATAATTTTGAATCACTTGTTACCACATCTAAGCCATTTTTAGACATTTCTTCAGCTGATGGTACATTTGGCAAGTGCTTGTTTGCTATAACAAATTTCTCCACCTCTTCTAATGGTAACATTTTGTATTTCTCATCAAAAACATAGTCAGCCCAATCGGCAGATGCGATAGTGGCTACCTTTAACTTTTCGGTTAAAATGCCTTTTTCAACCAAAAGTCCATAAGAACCAGCAGTTGCAATTGCATCACGTTTTGCTAATGTTATATTATTTCCAATGCTTACAAAGTTAGCTGAAAAATCACCATATACCGTTGGTTGTGTCGTATTTGAATTTGCTATGTACAACTTATCACTTCCTAATTCGCTAAAACCAGCATTAGAGCCGATAAATACATTTCTTATACCAGAAACATTAGAATAGCCAGCTTGATTACCTATTGCAGTATTTGATGTTCCTGTTGTATTTCTAAGCAAAGCAAAGGCTCCAATACCTACATTAGCAGAACCATTTGTATTAGCTCTTAATGCACCATTGCCAAGTGCTAAATTAGCGTCACCTGTAGTATTGGCAGACAACGCAGTAGAACCGATTGCTATATTGGAAGATCCAGTAGTGTTAACGGCTAAAGTAGAAACTCCAACCCCGACGTTTGCACTACCCGTAGTATTTACATTAAGAGAAGCAGTCCCTATTCCAACATTATCAATACCTGTAAAGGCTGGTCTAAAAGAAGCAGTTGAGCCACCCGCTACATAACCAAAAAGTAGATTATTACTACCAGTAGGATCTATGTAACCGGCCATTAAATTATTAACTCTGAAAACAAGTTTTTGTGCATCAGTCGTACCAATAAAGTTAGTTGTAGCATTTGTTCCACTATTTCCAGTAGTAGTCCAGTCTCCATCAACACCTGCGACAGAATTTTGAGATGTCATAGTTTTCCACTCTGCCCCGTCATAAAAATAGAAACCAGAAAGAAAATCGGTTTGATAAACCACCAGACCCTGAGCTGGATTTTGAATTGCACCACGTTGTTGTAAACTCATACGTGGCATCAATAAACCTTTTGTAGATGAACTCAAATCCAAAACCGCTGATTGGTCTGGTTTGGTTGTTCCAATACCAACATTATCTTTTTGAGCAAAAGCAGATGTAGCAATACCAATCCCTAAGGCAATTGCTAATAGACGTAGATTATTCTTCATTTTTATCTTATGATTTTAAATTTTATTGTTTTACATTATAAATGTATAACATGTATTTCGCAATTTCAAATGAAAATTGCAAATTTTATTTAATGGTTTAGCTTCTTTATAAAATTAGATACAACGCTTTCGAGTTCAAGTTCAGTCAAACTTGAACTCGATGGTAAGCATAGTCCAGAATTAAAATATTGCTCGGATAATCCACTACCATAAAAAGGGGCATCTTTAAATATGGGTTGTAGGTGCATTGGTTTCCATAGAGGGCGTGTTTCTATATTCTTTTGCTCTAAAGATACTCTAATTTCATCATAACTCTGTTTAATTTTTTTGGAATTAAGTAAAATAGCAGTTAGCCATCGATTAGAAAAATTTCCTATAGCTTGTGGTTGAAATGAAATACCTTCAACATTACCCAAATTTTTTACGTAATAATCATAAACTTTTCGTCGTTGCTCAACTCTACTATTAATGACTTCCATTTGTCCACGACCAATACCAGCACAAATATTACTCATTCGATAATTATAGCCTATCTGCGAATGTTGATAATGAGGTGCGGGGTCACGGGCTTGGGTAGAGAGGTTACGGGCTTTCTGAATCATTGCTTCATCATCTGAAATTAATGCCCCACCACCAGAAGTTGTAATAATTTTATTTCCATTAAAAGATAATACTCCAAATTTGCCAAATGTACCGAGTGCTTTTCCATTATAGGTTGAGCCTAAAGCTTCTGCGGCATCTTCGATAAGTGAGATATTATATTTTGAACAAATTTCAATTATTTCATTTATTATGGCAGGCATTCCATATAAATATACAAGAATCACTGCTTTTACTTTTTTTCCTTTTGCTAATCTGTCTTTAATTGCTGTTTCAAGAGCATCGGGGCAAATATTCCATGTATCTGCTTCACTATCAACAAATATCGGCGTTGCTCCTTGATAAACAATTGGATTGGCACTTGCCGAAAAGGTAAAAGATTGACAAATGACCTCATCTCCTCTTTCTACACCTGCTAATATTAATGCCAAATGAAGTGCCGCAGTGCCAGATGATAAGGCGGCAGCATATTTAGATCCCGTGAATTGACATAAATCTTGCTCAAACCCATCTACGTTTGGGCCCAATGGTGCTACATAGTTATCATCGAAGGCTTTATCAATGTATTTTTTTTCTCCACCACCCATTTGTGGCAATGATAACCAAATTCTTTCTGACATTATTTATTGTATTTTTTTATTATAGCTGGATTTCCTAAAACAACTGCATAGGCAGGGATATCATTAATAACAACTGAACCTGCTCCTATAGTAACCCATTTTCCTATCTTAAGATTAGGTATAATTACTGCTCCTGCCCCAATTAATGTCCCCTCACCAACGGTTATGCCTCCACACAGCGTAGCATTGGGGGCAATATGAACAAAATCCTCAATGATGCAATCATGGTCAATGCTTGCTTTTGTATTAACAATGACATGACTTCCAATTTTTGTAGAAGATTGTAAAATAGCATGATGAAAAATAACGCTTCCCTCACCTATCATGACATTTCGTTGAATCGTTGCAGATGGATGTATTACTTTTGCAAACTTATGTTTTATTTCTTCAGATAAATTTCTCCTGATATGATTATTACCGATAGCTATAATGATTTCATTATCATTTAATAAATTAGCATTATAGCTTCCCAATACATTATATTCTAATAAATATTTTTTGCTTATATCATCATCAAAAATTCCATCAACAGAGACTTTTGATGCTTCCAAGCAATCAATTATTACTTTGGCGTGTCCACTTGCACCATATAAAAGCATACTATTTTTCTTGATTTCCTGTAAATTTTTCCATTGTAGCAGCAGTTGCCGAACTAATACCTTCCGAACGAAATACCTTTTTTATAGTCAAAAAAGCTATTTTAATATCCAATATTAAAGATATATTATTAATATACCAAACATCATACTCAAATTTTTGTTGCCAACTGATAGTATTTCTGCCATTTACTTGTGCATAGCCTGTAATTCCAGGTTTTACTTTATGTCGCTGTTTTTGTACATTATCATAAAGTGGCAAGTATTCAACCAAAAGCGGTCTTGGCCCTATGAGGCTCATATCACCTTTCAATACATTAATAAGTTGAGGTAGTTCATCTAATGATGTTTTTCTTACAAATCTACCTATTTTTGTCAAACGTTTAGCATCTGATAATAGATCCCCATTAGCATCTCGCTTGTCATTCATGGTTTTGAACTTTAGGAGTTTAAATATTTTTTCATCTTTACCCGGTCTTAGCTGAAAAAAAAGGTGATTACCATTGTTTGCTACACTAAGTAGCAATATTAAAAGTAATAGAATTGGCAAGGCTAATATAAGCATGAAACCTGCTACCAAAAAATCAACTGTTGGCTTTATGAATTTCTGATACATTTTTCAATAATATTAATATATTTTTTTGCTAAGACATCTCTATCAAAATGTTCTTTTGCATATTTATAACCACTTTCACCTTGCTTTTCTATCAATTCCTTATTATTAAGATAGTGGTGTATTTTTTCAGCAAAGTCATCTGCGTTTTCTGGTTTAACAAATATTCCTGCTTCTGCTTCTTCTACCAATGTCCTCGAAACGCCATCTATTGCCATCAAAATTGGTTTCCTACATGACATATAATCAAAGGTTTTATTAGAGTAAACAGTTTTGAAAGTGTCATTCTTTTTCAAAACCGATGTTCCTAAATCAGATGCTAAAATATATTTAAAAACTTCTTTCTTAGGTACAGAATCTATGAACCGTATATTTTGTACCCCCCTTTTTTTAGCATCTTCTATTAAATCTTTCTTTAACATTCCGTCACCTATAAGCAAAAAAAGAACATTTGTATCTCGTAGTTTTTCAGCCGTATCAAGTATTTGCACTAAATGATTCGCTATGCCATGAGCTCCAACGTAGGTTATTACAAAGTTTTTATCAATATCAAGTTGTTTTCGGTAGGCTTTTGCATCAAAATTTTGTAGAAGTTCTTCTGAGATCGAAAAATCTGCGGCATTCGGGATAAAACAAATTTTTGATTCGGATATATTTTTTTTATGAATCAATGTATCTCTAAAAGCGGGGGTTAATACATTTATTAGTTTTGCTTTTTTATAGATAAAAGATTCAAACCAATAGGCAAAACGAATTATCATTCTATTTGTTAAAACTCCAGTATCAATTGCAGATTCGGGCCATAAATCCCTGATTTCAAATAAAAAGGGAATTCTTTTGAAAATCGAAAGTACATAAGCCGTAATGCCTACAAATAGAGGCGGCGAAGTTACGACTATAATATCAAACTTTCCTTTTGTTTTAAATAATCCACCTAAAATACTTGAAAATACAAAAGAAAAGTAAGCCCACAAACGCCCCAGAAAATTGACATTGTAAGCATCGGAAACATGGCAACGAATTACCTCAATATTATCAGCATAATTTTCTACAAAAAAATACTTTCCTTTATATTCAGCAGATTTTGTACCTTTTGCATAATGAACCATGCCTGCCAAAACGACTACTTCATGCCCAAGTGCAGCCCAAACTCTCGTCATTTCGTTCCACCTCGAGCCGCCCGCTTCATTTTTCCCAAGATAATATTGATGAATTAGTAATATTCTCACTTTTAATTATTTCGCTTTAATTATAGTTTTAATTATTTGTTGATTTGTTGAAAAAATGATTTGTTCAGTAGGTTCTTTTGTACCGTACAAACCCGAAAACCACCCATTTTTAAATATCGGTTTTATTTCTTCGTTATTTTCATTGGTTGCTTCAATGACGAAGTTAGTAAAAAAATCGTCAGATGGATTCCAAATTTGATTTATTGGAAATTTCGTTTTGTTTGCAACCTCATCTATTATTTCCCAATAAAGTAAATTTTTGTGTTTTTTGATAATTCTTTTATGTCTTATTTCATTTGAAATAAAGCCAAAGGCTTTTATTGAGCCTTCAAATATATAAAAATCTTCATTTTCAGAGAGAGAGTTATTTTCTGCTTGTGTCCAGTTATACCAAATAAATCTTGGACCTTTTTTCATTTGGTCAAAATCGCCAAGCATAACAGTATTATGCGAAGCTGTTCCATAAAAAAACTTTTTGAGGTATTCGTCTGTATTATACTTGTAGCTTCCTGAATCTCGCATAATATTTTTATCATTTACCCAAATATCTATATGAAGATTATCAGCTTGCGAAGGTCGGTCTTTGTGATTTCCACATCTCACAAAGGTTAGTGTAGAATTATCTTTTATAATATAATATCCTCCTTTTTTAAAACTTTGGAGTACTGTATCTTTTATTTTTTCATTTTCTACGCTATCATTTGCCCCATACCACAGTGCATCTTCTTGTATATTTTTGCTTGAGTCTAAATGTCTTTGATTAAAATAGTAAAAAAGGGCATTGAGTTGAGGGCGATAATCTCTGTAGTTTTGGTTATTAAGCGGAAAAAACAAAGCCCCATCATTAGCTCCATAATTAGGCAAGTATCCAGAAGTTTTTTCTTGGCAAGTCAATAGAAAAGTCAATGATTTTTTTGCTCGTTCTTCTACAATATTATCAAATTGTTCACCATTAGTTTTTGAAAGATTCAATGCCCATGTCAATAATTGAACAACGACACGATGATAATTCATAGAAAATTGCAAAAAAGTACCATCTTCATAAATCTGATAGGCGATTTCTTCTTCAAACCATTTTTTCCCTTTGGCTTTCCATTTTTTAGCATTTGGGAAAAACGGCATTAATGTACCGACTAAATACAGAGCAAGGGTTTCTGTAATGGCATGATTGTTTCGAACAGCTACTCTCGAAAAATCAATGTTATGATAATCGTGTTCGACTTGCCAATAAATAACATTTGTAATTTTTTGGAAAATATCTTCTGTAAGATTTTCAGAATTACGATAATAATAAAGGGCAAAAATCCAGTTTAATACTCGAAGCGATATTTCTTGACTACAACGATAGTTTGGACCTTGATTTAAAGGATTTGCATTTATCCATGAAAGAATTTCTCGAAAAACGAAATCAGAACAATCTTTAGAAAAATGATAATCATATCTAATAATAGTATGGAGGTATGAAAATCGAGATTTCTCCCAAACAAATTTTATATCGCCTGTATCTGGAGAAAAATCAGGAATTTCTGTCCAATGTTTGAGAGGATAAGTATAATTATTTTCTGGATTTTTAATCCAGTTATAATCATTGTCCAAATTGAAATATTGGGCATTAAAAAATAAAAAACGTCCCTTAAATATATTTTCAGCTTGTTGTTCTAATTGTTCTGATGGATCTTTCTTGAATGAAATTTTTTCTTTTGATTCAAAAAAAAATGGCTGTGCTGTTCTACGCCATTTTTCTAAGGATATATAATTTTTCTCCTTGAATGAAGTTGGAAACCATACCTTTAGTAACCCCGTTCTCCTTAATAACTCATGTTTTACTCTAAACAAAATATACGGCCATCCCATATTTTTTATGAATTGCAACAAAAATTTCAACTTATTCATTTCTGTTCAACCGTCAATAAATGTTCAATAATTCTCTCAGACGTTTTGCCGTCCCAGAATGGTGGAATTCCTCCTTTTTTCCAATTTCCTGAAAAAAGTTTTTCAAAAGCGGGCAAAACATTATCAGGATTTGTACCTATTAATTCGTTTGTACCAATTTCTATTGTTTCTGGGCGTTCGGTATTATTCCTTAGCGTAATACACGGAATGCCCATTTGAGTTGTTTCTTCTGTAATGCCTCCAGAATCTGTTATTACAGCTTTACTATTTTTAACAACAAAATTAAATTCTAAATAGCTCATTGGCTCAACCATAAACAAGTTTGGAGCCTTTATCCCTAAGTTTTGTAGATTTTTTGCAGTTCGAGGGTGCACGGGAAATAGAATCGGTAAGCTTTTTGACCCTTCAATAATTCTATCTAAAAGTGTTTTTAGCTTTTGTTCGCCATCTACATTGGCAGGGCGGTGTAAAGTAAGAACAAAATAATTGTCTTCTTTTAGTTCAAACTCTTCAAAAATAGCAGGTTTTTTTAACCTTGAAATATTTTTCAAAAGTGTGTCAATCATCGTATTTCCCACAAAAATAATTCTATTATCTTCAATACCTACTTTTCTTAGGTTTTGATTGGCAGTTTCGCTTGTGGTATAAAAATAATCAGTGATGGAATCTGTAACCATTCTATTGATTTCTTCGGGCATTGTTAAATCTCTTGAACGAATACCTGCCTCTACATGAACGACCAAAAGATGTTGTTTTTTTGCCACAATCGCACACGCCATCGAAGAAGTAACGTCACCTACTACCAGACAAATATTTGCCGCTTTGGTCATCAATAGCTTTTCATAACCGACCATAATTGCCGCAGTTTGCTCGGCTTGTGTGCCACCACCTGCTCCTAAGTTTTCGTCAGGCTCTGGAATACCTAATTCCTCAAAAAAATCACCACTCATTTTTTTGTCGTAATGCTGACCTGTATGAATGAGGCGATAATTGATATTTTCACCTAATTGTTTTACTCTTTTTATTTCTGCAATGATGGGAGCAATTTTCATAAAATTGGGTCTTGCTCCTACGATAATATCTATATTCATTTTATTTCTATCCAAGATTGTTTTTTTAGGCTTTCGATGGCAGCAAAAGATGCTTTAGTTGTATTAATGATTTCATCAAATGGTATAAGTGCTTCACCCCCATTTTTAATTCTATCTATTAATAATTCAAATTGTTTTTTATGTCCTTTATCTAAGGATGTTTTTAAATTTGAGAAGTTTTTAAAACCATAACCTTTTAATGTTTGAAAATTATCTAAAATCAATGTTCTTTCTTGAGAATAAAGCTCTATTCGCTCTTTTGAGTACGCTTTACTACCATTAGCAAAATAATTGATTACACCCGTTGAACCATTTTCGTATTTTAATAAAATAGAGGCATTATCTGTATTTTCATTTGTTCCAAGAGAATTCATACAAACATTTTTTACCCTACTCCCAGTTAAAAAAGTTATTAAATCTATAAAATGACAGGCTTCCCCTACGATACGTCCACCACCAACATTAAGGTCATGTACCCACGAATTAGTAGGAATAAAGCCTGCATTCATAGTAGCGATAATATTCATAGGGGAATTACCTACCAAGGATTTCATTTTCTGAATATGAGGAGAGAATCTACGATTGAAACCAACAATTAGTGTTTTGTTTGCTTTTTGATAGGCGGTAACAATTCCTTCTACATCTTCTTCGTTGATGGTGAGTGGTTTTTCAACAAAAACATTTTTTCCAGCATTAAGAGCTTCGATTGTTAATTTTGCATGTTGATTATGACGTGTGGTTATCAAGACCAAGTCAACCTCATTATCATTGATGATTTCTTTATAATCAGTGGTGCTGTACTCAATATTATATTTTTTTGCTAAAGCAGTTCCCGAAACCCCACTTGCACTCGCGATAAATTTAATATCAGCATTCGCAGATTTCATGGCAGGAAGCATGGTCATTTTAGTAAAATTTCCAGCACCGATGATTCCGATAATACCTTTTGTTTGGGTAAAACTTCTATTACTAACTCTTAAAGAAGTAGAATATTTTGATTCAATTGGATATTTCAGAATTGAGGCAATGGTTTGTTTATTGCCTAAATCGTTATAGATTTTTCCATAGTCTTCTAAATCAACAATTTTAGAAATATAAGGTTTTACATCTATCTGTTCGGAAGACATAGCTTGCAAAATAGCCTGAAAATTTCGCTTTTCAGTCCATCTCACAAAAGGTAAAGGATAATCATTGCCCACCTGTTCGTAGTTTTCATCATACCGTCCTGGTCCATAAGAGCAAGAAACTTGAAAAGACAACTCCTTTTCGTAAAAATCAGAACGATTAATATGCAAACCAATAACACCAACTAAAACGATTCTTCCTCTTTTTCGGCTCATTTTTGCAGCCTGTGATATTATTTCATCACTTTTATTTGAAGCTGTAATAATAACGCCATCTGCACCTATACCTTGCGTGGTTTCTTCAACAAATTTTACAGTATCAATTCCGCTTGCGGGATTGATAGCAATGATACCCTTAGATTTAGCAATTTGAACTTTTTGTTCATCATAATCGAACCCAATCACTCTGCAACCATTGCTTTTCAGAATTTCTGCTGTAATTAGACCAATAAGACCAAGCCCTATGACTACAATTGTTTCACCAAAAGTAGGGTTTAATAATCGAATTCCTTGTAACCCAATTGATCCAATGACAGTAAAAGCAGCTTCTTGGTCAGTTACATTTTCAGGGATATGAGCTACAAGATTTTGCGGAACACAAACAAATTCGGCATGGTTTCCATTAGAAGCAACCCTATCACCTACTTTGAAGTCAGTTACGCCTTTACCAATTGCAATTACCTCTCCTACATTACAATAACCTAAAGGTATTGGTTGTTCTAATTTATTGAAAACAGCCTCCAAAGTAGGTATCAATCCTTCAGTTCTGACTTTATCAAGTACTTGTTTCACTTTTTCTGGTTGCTGTCGAGCTTTCTGAATGAGGTTTGCTTTGCCAAATTCAACTAACATTCTTTCTGTGCCGAGTGAAACCAAGCTATGACTTGTTCGAATCAATAGACTACCAGAACGTACTTCGGGAGCAGGAACTTCCTCTAATATTGTTTGACCGTTTTTAAGATTTTGTATAAGTTGTTTCATATTAAACTCTTTTCTTTATGTTAATCATGCGATACAAAACAATATTTAGCACAATTATAAACAAACAAAATGCGATTATTTGATTTTGACTTTGATTAATTGATTTATAAAAATTATTATGGGGATCATAAATTAGATATTTAGGTTGCTTTTTTAATATTATTAGGATAATTTGCCTAACTTCCTTTGACAACCATGATAATTTTTGATTATAATAATCGACCTCAAATACATTATTTCCTAAAGTCATTATCATAGTTTGAAAATTTGAAACTTGAAAATTAATATCCGTAGAAGGTAATATTGAATAAAATTTATGTTTAGATGTCCCAAAAAAGACCCATCTAAACTTTTCTTTTTTTTCAATAATATTATTTAATTCATAAAGGCTCAAATATTCTCCTTTATTATTTTGAGCCATTAGACAAAATTGACTATCAATCCATATCCATTTTTTCCAATAAGGGTCATAGAATTCATTAAAAGTGTGACCAATATGGTGTACTTCTCTTGAAAACACCCCATTTATAATTGATATAGCTAAAAATGTCTGAGCATGGTCAGAACAACAACCATGTCCATTTTCTTGACTTAACCATTTTATGTTTTCTATCAAATTATCACTTTTTTCTCCACAACCAGAACCTCCATTTTTAGAGTATAAAAGACCTATCGCTTGTGCTTTTTTAATAGTACTGATGGAGTCATCCATTTTTTTCGATACCAATAGACTAATTTTATAGTTATCTATAATATCTTTTAAATATTTTTTTTTGTAAATCAAAAAATCTGGTAGTGAATCTAAAAGTTTTTTTGGGGGATATAAAAATGGTGTTTTACTTTCTATCCTTTTTGCAAATAATATCCATCGTAAATCTATCTTTGTTTGTGGGGGTAGTATAAATAATATTATTAAAGAAATGATTATATTTATACTTACTAATTTATATACCTTACTTTGAAACATCTTTGAATTGTTTTATCCATGAAACGATTGATAGTAAACACAAAACGCTATAAGAGGCATCTATATTCCCTTTTTGATTTTCGTTTATCAATAATTGTACTTCTTTTTCTGAAAACACATTCATTTCTTTTAATGATTCAAGATTAAGACGTTCATTTATTAATGGTCTTAAATCATTTAAAATCCAATCTCTAATTGGAGCACCAAAGCCCGATTTTGGTCTATATATTATATCTTTAGGTAAATAACGCTCCATTACCTTTTTAAGAAGATATTTGGTCGTCTTACCCTTTAGTTTTAAGTCTGGAGGAATTTTAACACTAAATTCCACTAATTCTTTGTCTAAAAAAGGGACACGAACTTCCACGCCAACAGCCATACTCAACTTATCTGTATAATTAAGATTGTGGTCAGTTAGAAAATATTTCATTTCCCAATAAAGCATTTGATTTAATTCAGATGTTTCGGAAGGAATGTTTTTCAAGGAATTGATAAGAATATCTGATGGATAATAATTTTCAATTTCTTTTTTTATGTTTGGATTAAAAAGGTTTTTATTTTTATCTATATTTAGCCAAGCATAATATCCCGCCATACGTTCTAATTTAGTTTTGTCTATATCATTAAGTATTTTTTTGATACGCCTTAAAGTGTTATTATTGCTACTTAGTATAGCATTTGAGGCTATTTTCTTTAAAAATTTACGTCCTATCAATGGTATTTTCTCAAAGAATTTCTCATACCCCAATGCTTGATGTCTTCTATACCCTGAAAATAGATCATCTCCAGCAGTACCACCCAATAATACAATGTATCCTTGTTGGCGTGCTTTTTTACAGATATTTAATACATGGAGTGGTGCTGCGTCGGCTTGGGGTTCGTCTAAATGATAAATCATTTTATCGAAATCTTGAATTATATCCACCTTTCCCTCAACGATTTCTAAATCTACGTCTAAATGTTTAGCTACTAATTTAGCATAATGGAGGTCATTGGCAAAACCTTCTGCCTCAATTTCACCAGCATCAATTGTGTAGCATTTTAATCTTTTATTGGGCATAGCTTTTTTTGCCATTGCCACTACGGCACTCGAATCTAAACCACCCGATAGAAAAAATCCTACTGGAACATCAGAAAGCAATTGTCGTTTAACTGCATTGAATAGTTTTTCATCTAATTCATCAATTAATTCTGCTTCAGTCTTAGTCGAATATTGCCCATTGAAAGGAATATCATAGTATTTTTTTGCTTGTATTGGAGCTGCTTCATTTGGCGTGGTATTTAAAAACTCCTTTGCATTAAATTTAATATAATGCCCTCCAAGTAGTTTTTTCACATTCAAAAATGGTGTTTTTTCGGCTGGGCTATACAAAAAATGAAGGTAATTAATTAAGGCTTCATGGTTGAGTGTTGTATCAAAATTTGGAAGAACTGAAAGTGCTTTTATTTCGGAAGCAAAACCAAAAACATTGTCTTTTTGGTAATAATAGAGTGGTTTTATACCAAATTGGTCTCGTACTATAATACAATCTTGTGTTTGAGTATCATAAATGGCGAGGGCAAAAATCCCATTGAGTTGATTAAATATATTTTCACCATATTCAATATAACCATATAAAATGGTTTCGGTATCGCTTGAAGATTTGAAAGGATATTTACTTTCAATTTGGGCTCTTATTTCCCAGTGGTTATAAATTTCGCCATTGAAAATTATACAATAACGCCCATCTTGGGTAAACATTGGTTGATGCCCATTTGACGAAAGATCTTGTATTGATAAGCGACGTTGCCCAAGAGCTATAAAATCATCGCTAAATAAACCACTATCGTCTGGACCTCGATGAGCAATTCTTTCAATACCTTCTTGAATAAAGCCTTGATTTTCTTTGGCAATTACACCGATTATTCCACACATTTTCTAACTTAATTTTGAAAGCAATAAATAATTTCTAACCTTAATTTTTAAAATTCTCTCCAATGATTTTATCTTTGTCTTCTTTATTAGGATAGTTGATTAAAACTGCTTTGTAAACACCTTTAAAAACAAATAAACTGCCAGCCGCAACGCCAATAATACCGTATCGGCTAATAGCCTTTTCTATGTCTTGAAGGCTACCAACACCACCAAGAATAGTTATGGGTAAACTTGTAGCCTCTCTAATTTTATCAATTATTGTAATATCATAGCCTTTCATTACGCCATCATTGTCTATTGAATTGAGTACGATTTCGCCAGCACCAAGTGCTTCAAATTGCTTTGCTAATTCAATAGGAGATTTACCTGTCCCTTTTTTAGCATTATGAGTATAAACCTCATAACCTCCTAATATTTTTTTCTTGACATCTAATATTACAACTACACTTTGACTACCTACTGCTTGTGCAATATCAGAAACAAGATTTGAATTTTCTATGGCACTCGCACTAATCGCTACTTTTTCTGCTCCCAAATTAATGATTTTTCTTGCATGTTCAACAGTTTTCACACCACCTCCATAGCAAAATGGCATTCTGCATTCAACAGCTAAGTTTTTTATCATCTCAAAATTGGGTTCTTTATTCTGAACGGTAGCATCAATATCTATCACTATCAACTCGTCAACTTCTTTTTCATTAAAAATTTTCACGGCATTGATTGGATCACCTACATATTTGGGGTCTTTAAATTTTACTGTTTTTACAAGACCTTTGTTATGTACGAGTAGACAAGGAATAATTCTGGGTCTAAGCATATTTATAGATTAGCGAAGTTTTTAAATATATTTATACCGTTACTATGACTTTTTTCAGGATGAAACTGTACCCCATACACATTTTCAAGATTTACCACACTTGAAAATTGTTTGCCATAATTAGTATAAGCCAAGGTATCTGATTCATTTTCGCATGAAAAATAATAACTATGCAAAAAATAGAACCCCTTTTGTGTATCAATATTTTTAAATAAGTCAGACTGCCTTGTAGGGTTAATTTCATTCCAACCCATGTGTGGTATATAGGGTTTATGTAAAAGTAGTTTTTCATCAATCTTCTTAACTTTTCCCTTTATCCAACCAAAACCATCCAGTTTACCTTCTTCACTACCATTTGCCATAATTTGCATACCTACACAAACGCCCATAATTGGAACCTTATTTACTAAGACTAATTCATCTAATAAGCTTTTCAAACCAGAATTATGTAACATTCGCATAGTTTCGTCAAATGCTCCTACACCAGGAAGAATAAGTTTATCAGCTTTTTGAAGTTCCTCATGATTTTCACTAAGAAAATATGGAATATTTAATCGCTTATGTAAATTTGCGATAGCATAGATGTTTCCAGAACCATAATTAATTATTCCTATCATCTTTTAGGCGAGTTTTCTAAACCTAACCAAGACATTACTTTTGTCCCCACCTTAAACATTTTTTCTTGGTTTTTATAATCTTTATATGTTTTATTAGGTGCATCCATATAACTTTGCAAGTCTGCAACCGATATACCAAGTTTCGTCGCAATATACTCAAAGTCTTGAGCGGCTATTTCTTCATCAATTGCGGGGTATTTTAATTTTTCTAAAGCTTCCTCACGAGTCATTTGTTTGGTCAAAATCAAACTTGAATATTGTACTTTCCTTGTATCATATCCAAACTTCTTAGGTAGCCAATATCCTTCATAAAAGCGAGTAAATCGAGATTCGAAATGTTTCTGAGGATATGGCTGCCAGCCGTAAGTTTCCTTCAAAAAATTCATGGCATCATCCTTAATATATGGCATAAAATTAAGGGGTTTTACGACCTGAATACCTTTGACATAACGAAGGTAAAATTTATGCCTGAGTACGCTACTGAATGGATAATCTTTTAGTGGAATACTACCAAATTGCTTATGAATATCTCTGATTTGAGCCATATCTGTTCCAAAATATAGCCATTCTTTGGGGTTATTGATACATTCCGTTGAGTAATTACCACCGTTAAGTATATATTTTATTTTATATTTATCTGCAAAATTATATAGCGTAGCTATAAAAGCGTGGTCCTGAGGTATGTCGATATGTGGAACACTTGCTTTGAAAAATGCCAATTGAAAATCTTTCATTTCTTCCCAATTGATTACTTCGGTATAAAGATCAAGACCCAATTTATCAATCATAACCTCAATATTACTAACAGCAAGTTCTGAATTCCAACCACCATCAACATGAAAAACTAAAGGGCGAAGCCCGAATTCTTTAACAACCAAATGTAACATATAAGAGCTGTCAGCTCCGCCACTCATGCCCAAAATACAGTCAAAATCTCGCCCTTTGCCATCTTCCTTTATTTTCTGAATAATTGCTTCGAGCTTTTTTGTTCCTTCTTTACCAGTATTCCAATTTGGCAGAATATTTTTATAATAATTTTGACAATGGTCACAAACTCCCTGTTCGTCAAAAGTTATGACAGAATCAGTCGTATCCATGACACATTTTGTACAAATTTGGTATGTTGATTTTTTCATTTTCTGATAAGTATTTATTTTGAGCGAATTCATGCTTTAAGGGTTTATTTTGAACTTAATCTCGCTCGAATACGCAAACTCCGATAAGGTGATGTATAGGGTAATGATAAGACAATCGGTCTTCTAATGATGAATTTCACAATATCTTTAACAAATTCAAACCAAGTATCAATTCTTGCTTTCTTGATACTAATTACCTCAAATCCCGCTTCTTCTAAAAAGCCTCTCATGTGAGATTCGCCTGCAAAAACAAGGTGATCAGGTAGTGATATTTCGCCCGGAACTTTGTTTCGACTAAATTCTGCTGCATTTCCTGTTTCTATAAAAATTTCTCCATTTTTATTTAAAACACCTTTTGCATCCTTCAGAAAACCTCTAAAATCAGGTATGTGAGAAAAAACATTTACTAAAGATATAACATCAAATTTTTCTGTTACACTTTCAATATAGCCATCATGTATCACTAAACCTCTTGATCTTGCGTGTTCAGCTTTCGGTTTCATTGGCTCTAAGCCTTGTATGTTGCTTCCTTTTGGGGCTACAAAGCTTATTGCTTCTACGATTTCACCAAATCCTGCACCTACATCTAACCACGATATGGTTTTTTGTTTTTGCCAAACATCACTAAATATGTCATTAAATATTTTTCTATATATTTGTACTTTACTATCAATTCGACGAGTTATAACATTTTTAGAATTGGCTTCTTGACTATGAGTGCCCGTTCTAACAGCCTCGTCTATCATTGAGGACAGAGGGCGGGGATTAACATAAACTAAATTACAGTTGTTGCATTGTACAGCTGTGAATCCATTGTCAATCGCCCATGTCTTATATTCGAGGCTGCTGCAATATGGACAAGGAATAATCTCGGTATTTGGTTTATTCATATTCAATAATTGTTGAAAATATTCTTTAAAATTAGTGTTAAAATTTTGAATATCAATCCTTTTGGGCAGTTATGCTAATTATATTGTAAGGTTTTTAGAATGAGCGTATCCCAATTGAGCAATTTATTTGTTATTTTTTCTGCACCTATTTTCATCTCATTTCGTAGTTGAGTATTAGTTATAAGTTTTTGAATGTTATCTGAAATTACCTCAATATTAATTTCATCTTTATTGAGAATGATAATATTGCCAAATTCATTCAGGTAAGCAATAGATTGGCTACCTGTATCGCCAGCAATCAATGGTAGCCTCATGCTGATGGCTTGTTGCCATAAAATTGACTGACTTGCTGGAAAAACAGCGATATCGGCGGCATCAAGGTGTTTATAGACTTCTAAATTATTGAGCCATCCTACAAAGTGAATGTTGGGGTGCTTATTGGCGAGTTTCAATAGTTGTTCTTTATAAGATTTGTCTGCTGCACTTGAATCGCCTACAATAATGAGATGTAATTGAGGTGTTTGTACCTTTAAAAAAGCCTCTATCAATAACTCTGTTTTCTTATTGGAGTGAAGTTTACCCCCAGAAAATACCACAAAGGCATCTTTCGGAATATTTAATTTTTCTCTAATAACCAATCCTTCTTTTTTTGCTCTTATTTCATTGCCTAAGTCTGTATCTGCCCCCAAAGGCAATAATTCCATTTCGGAGTATGGCACAGCATAAACTTCATTTAGGAAAACAAAACTTGCGGGTACAATCGGAAAAAACTTACTAATGTGTTTTCTGGCTTTATCTAAATAAAATCTACGCCTTATAATTTTATGCAAAATGTTAAGAGAAAGCCAACCAGAAGCAGAATTGCTATAATCGGCATGGTAATCCATAATCATTTTACATTTTGGATTTTTCTTTTTGTACCTAACAGCCTCATTTATATTTAACATGATATCATGTACGTATATCAAATCAGGTTTTTCTTTTTCAAGAATAGGTGTTATATCTTTATATTTTCTAAGCCTATTTTTAAGGTAAATCCATTTATATTGAAGTTTAATTATTTTTACACCTTGATAAAAATATTCTCTCGTGGGAGCATTGATGTCATGTTTATCAGCATAATAATCAAAAACAGAATCAACAGTAGAAGCAATAACTACTACTTCGTGCTTGTGTTTGGTATAATATTTGGCTAATAAATTCTCTTGATACTCTAAATCTTTATTAAAAAACTCGCATAGCATTACTATTTTCATATCAATTTGTAAATTGGATTAATGCTTAACAAATACGTATCCGTTCCCAAAATATCTTCAATAAAGAGTCAATATTTAGGCAAAGAAATTGAACTCCAATGAAAATGTTAAATATTATGTTTCTTGAATTTGACGACTATCAACAATTACTGCCAAGGAGGAAAAGCAAACCCACCAACAAGTAGTTCCAAGTGCAATACTATTTATAGCTCCAATTAAGGGAATTGTTAATATTAAGATTTGAACAGTTACTTTCGCACCTTTACTTATAGTAGTATTTTTTATTGATTTTATAAAAATGTGAAATAACCAAAAGTTAAATAAAGTAAAAATTATCCAACCATATTGTGAAACTATTTCCAAAAACAAGTTATGAGGATTACTTATATGATCAAAATTATTCATGTTTATTGCATAATCTTCAAAACTGCCAGCACCAACACCAAAGCCATAGGACATTACCAACATTTTTAAGCCGGCTAAAACCATAACAGATCTTGAATCTTCTTCAAAATTTGCACCTCTATAATTCAAAACTAAAAATAAGGCATCCCATGGCACATAAATAAAAAGAGCTACTGCAATTATTAAAACTATGATTATATTCTTAAAAATATTTTTAGCAAACGAAATTAAAAAGTATATTGATTGAAATAATAAAACGATTGTTGCCATTCGGCTTCCATCAATAAAAATTAAAAATGTACATGTTAAAATAAGGGCTAATAAAATTAGTTTGAAAACGATTTTGTGTGTTTCAAAAAACAACCACAATGCATATGGAAAACAAAGGATTATAAAAGTACAATAATTATTACTGTTCCCAAAGAATCCAGTTGCATATGGAACTTCAATACCTATACCTCCAAGTATCCTATCATCCTCTGCATACCAAAAGTGATTACCAGTATAAACTTCATAAACACCCATTAAGATTGTAATTCCTAATCCACATATCCAACCGTTTCGAATTGTAGAAATAAGATATTTTTCATTAGGAAAATTACTAAAAACTAATAATGATAACATTCCAATTGAATTTGCTATTATTTCAGAATTCAACCCAATTAACGGTGAGGTACTCCAAATTAAAGTTATTAAACTATAAATAAACCAAATGGCACAAACAATTAAGCCAATAGTCGAAGATAATCTAACATTATTCCTAATTTTTATTCTCAAAAATACAATTGATATTATTAACAACAACCTACTCGGCTGAAAAGACCCCCCCAAATTACCAAATCCAAGTGTAATTATTATCAGAAATATCCAATATTTTTTATCCATTTTGATTATAGAAAAGGTAATTCAAACGGCGACAAAATATAATTATTATATTCCCTGTGTTTTAAATTATTAACAGTAGACGACATACCTTTAATATCATCAATATAATAGAATTTATAGCTAAGTTTTGAAAATTTTTCGAATACGTAATCACCTATTTTATCATCAATTATTTCAATCAGAATAATAGGCTTAAATTGTTCTAAGTATTTCCCCATTCCATTTATCACTTCGATTTCATGTGTTTCAACATCAATCTTCATCAATTCTATCTTACTTAGGTTGTTCTTTTCAATATAAGTAGCCAAAGTTTGGCACTCAACATCAATCGAATGTTGATCTTCAGGTCGGTGCAGTTTATTTAGGCTTCCAGCAGTTGTATTTCCTGTAAAAGCGGCATCACCATAATTGAAGAAACTTGCAGTTCCGTTGGTATCTGATAGAGCAACCTTCTCACAAGTAATATTTAATTTGTTTAATTGATTATTCTCATTTAGTGAACGATTGATATTGGGCTGAGGTTCAAAAGCAAATACTTGACAATTTGGATTGACGGTTTTAGCAATTAGAGAGTATATACCTGTGTTTGCCCCTATATCGAATATTATTGACTTTCCTTTGCATAATGTTTCCCATATACGCAAAGATTGTTTTTCCCAATCATTAGATTTTCCAAGCCAAAAAAATTCATTTTCAATGGCGTACATTTTATTTGACATTTTAAAAAACTTTCCATTATCTATTTCTATTTTTATGATACCATTAAATCGAAGCCCATTTCTTAAATATTGGGGTGGAGTCCAAAATGTTTTAATAAATTTTAATAATGCATGTTTAAAAGGAATTATTTTGTAAATTGATTTAACTATTCTTTTCATTATTATTGTTTTTAAATTATTGAGTTTATATCATTTATTATTTTAGGTCTTCCTTGAAAACTCATAAATTGCTTATAATGAGCAAATTTTAAGGCTTTTTTACCTCGTTTTTGGGCCATTTTGTGCGGAAAACAGGCTTCTACCCATTTTCCTTTTGTATTTTTAAAAGAAACCAATGATTGGACTTGTAAGAAACAAAATATAAGCAGCAGAATGTGCGGTAATATAACTTTTTAAAGAAAAGTAATTTCCAAGGGAAGCCATTTTAACCATGATTGACAAATATTGTCACTTTGCTCAATACTAATTAAAGAGTTAGACTGTTTGGCTATCAGCTTGAACAATGAGTAGGTTCATAAAAGGTTGTTTTACTTTAAGTTAAATTTGTCTAAAAATATTTACTTTTATTCTACCCAAAAAGTTGGGTATTTACTCCTCTAAAAATCCTTCATTTAAGTTTCTTTTAATAAAAAAGGAATCGTATTTTTTTAAAATTTGCTGAGCAATTACTTCCCAACCAAATCTTTCTTTCATGTTATTGTGCATTTCTAACGTATTATAATCATAATTTGCACGAACATTTTCTATTGCTTGTGCTAACGCAGTTACATCGCCAATCGGGATTATTTTTCCGAGCGACGGATCGTTAATGATAAATTCTGGACCCCCACATGCAGTAGCTATTGCAGGAGTACCACATGAAACAGCCTCAATAACTACTACCCCAAAGCCCTCACTATAACTTGGAAGTAATAATAAATGGTTTTGGTTAATAATTTGAGGCAACTCTTGATTGGGTATCGCTCCAAATATCTTCACATATTCTTGTAAATTATTTTTCAAAATAAAGTTGTTGCAATATTCAAGTAAATCACCATCACCTATGATACTCAGATGAAAAGTTTTTTCCTTAGAAATCAATAAATAGGCATCTAACAATACCTTCACCCCTTTTGTTTCTAACAAATTGCCGATATACAATAATTTGAATGGGGCTGTCTGATTATTTCTATTTAGTGGAAAAAATTTTGCTAAATCTATTCCATTCGGAATAACAGAAATATTTTCACCAATTTTTTGATTTGTTAGTTTTGTAATCGTATTTTTTAATGATGGGCTTACAACTATAGTTTGATTTGAAGATTTTAATATATTTTTAACCTCATCCCAACTAAATTGATAAAGCTCTTTATACATACTAAATTTTCCTGTATGCTCTGTTAAAAAAAACTGAGCTTTAAAGTCCTTTGCTAATTTCAGAGCAAAATCAGCTATATTTAAAAAATGAGCATGAATTAAATAGTTTGCTGAGTTTTTAATAGAAATTTTAAAATATTTTTTTATAATAAAATAAGCAATTTTGTTAAAAAATCTATTAAATCTAAAAATATTTGGATAAAAAAAATAATGTATTTTCACATTTGGCAGGTCAATCAATAGTGGTTTATCTAAAAACCAAATTATTTTATTTTTTATGTACCATCCTATCGGATAACCCACAATAACTACGTATTGATATTCTGAACGAAGAGCCAAATTTTTTACCTGTTCATATAAAAAAACACAATCGTATCGTCTGTATTTTGATGGCCAACTTGGTACTATATGGATAATTTTTTTCAAGTTTATGAGCTATATTTTTATAAGTTTTTGATAATATTTAAAATAAATAAATAGCAAGCCAGTTTGTACACAATATGCAATTAAATATGAAAAGGCCATATTTAAAGCGTTTAAAACTAAATATTTACTAAATAGATATGCACTTACTATTAGAACACTACCCCAAAATACATTAATAATAAAATTCAGCCACATATCCCCATTACTGACCGTTATCTGCCAAATTAATGAATTTATGGATGTCAAAACAGTTGATACTACCAATAGAATCAAGACAAATTTAGTTGAAACGTAAGATTCACCATATAATTTAAGAATAAGTGGGGAAAATGCAGCAAATACTATGCCTATAGTGATAGAAATAATTGTGTTTATTTTTAAATTTTTAAAAAAGATTGAAGAATAGGTTTTTTCATCATCAACATTAGATGACAATAAAGGCAAAGTAAGCTGGGAAAGAATTGATGGAATAAATACAATAGCAATTCTCCATTGGTTTGAAATATCGAAAATTGCCATTTCATTAAACCCATTTGGTTGACTAACAAGTATAGCATTACCAGCCCAAATTGTTGATTCAACGACAATTGCTGTCAAAAAAGTTGGCATACTAAATTGCCAAAGTATAGGTAATTCTTTAAAAATTGATTTAGAAAAAAATGAAATATAATATTGATTACGAGTGATTTTTCTTATTGAAAAAAAGTTAAAAAGCCATAAAATTAAAAAACCTGTTCCTAACCCAACAATTGAACCATCTAAACCCCAAAAATAGCAACCATAAATCTGAGCGAAAAAAGCAAAAAAACCCGCCCATAAGCTATTTTTTGCTATTATTTTGAAGCATTGAAAACCAGACAAAATACCTAATTGTAAAGCGTTTAACCCTGTAAAAAACATAATAAATGAGCCTAATCTAATTTCTTCAATTAGGCTTGGAGCCTTTAACATTTTTTGACAAATAATCGGTGCAAAAACAATAATAACACAAACAAAAAATAAACCAGAAAAAAAAACTATTACGTTTGATAAAGCTATGATTCGGGCTGTTTTTTCTTTGTTTTTTTTTCTATATTCTGAAATATATTTAGTTGAGGTTAAAGCAATACCTAAACCTGTATAAGCTGTAAACATATTTATTGTAGACCGAATTATTGCAAACTCTCCATAAATAGTTTGTCCAAGCAATCTGGAATTAACCAAAGAGGCTAAAATAACCAATAGTTTAGAAATAATAGTGCTTGAAATTACCCAAAAAGCTCCTTTTATTAAATAGCTATTTATTTCCGAACTCATTAGTTTTTTTAGATAAATTTCAAACTTGTGAGGCAGAATATTATATAGGGTTTGCATAATTACTGGTAGGCTAAATGATTGTTTTATATAGGTAAATACATTCATTCTAATAGCCCCTTATTTTATAAATATTTCCTAATATTACTTACAATTTCAATTGCTTTTATACAATCTGACAACCCAAATCCATTTCCTTTCAATATCTCGTGATAACTATGTGTATGCAATTCAGTAAAACCATCAGAAAACTCTATTTCTTTACCTTCCATTTGCAAGGTTCTAAAAGTTCTTTTGCCTTTTAATCTTACTTCTTCTGGTATTTGGTCATAATCTATGCTCAAAAACCAATTCACTCTTGCTCTTTCTAATTTCAAAAATCCTGAGGCTGTATCTTCTTTATGTTGATGAACAATATTTTCTTCAACATTACCAAAAACCCATGTAAGCATATCAAAAAAATGTACTCCTATGTTAGTTGCGATTCCACCGGACTTTGCCATATCCCCTTTCCAGCTATGATGATACCATTTACCTCGAGAGGTCATATATTTTAAATCAACATCATAGATTTTATCTTTCGGTCCATTTAATACTTTATCACGCAAAGCAATAATGCTATCATGAAGCCTTAACTGCAATATTGTATTAACTTTTTTGCCTGTTTCTGCCTCAATTTCTTGCAATGCATCTACATTCCAAGGATTCAATACTAATGGTTTTTCACATATTACATCACAACCAGAGCGAAGTCCAAAACGAATATGGGCATCATGCAAATAATTCGGCGAACAAATACTAATAAAATCTATAGGGTTTCCTTGTCTGCGAAGTTTATCAATATGCCTATCAAATCTTTCAAATTCGGTAAAAAAATCAGCATTCGGAAAATGACTATCCATAATACCAACGCCATCATAAGGGTCAAAAGCAGCAACTAAATCATTGCCATTATCTTTTATGGCTTTCATGTGGCGTGGGGCAATGTATCCTGCCGCTCCAATCAATGCAAAACGCTTCATTTCTTATTTACTTTTCCGTTTTCTAATATATATATATCTTTAATTTCTGGGCAAATTCCTTCTCCGTTTTTATCAAATATCAGTCGATGTCCAAATTCGCTAATCCAGCCTATTTGTTTGGAAGGATTACCTACTACTAAAGCATAATCTGCTATATTTTTTGTAACAACAGCACCAGCACCTACGAAAGCATATTTGCCAATGTCATGCCCACAAACGATGGTCGCATTTGCACCTATACTTGCTCCTTTACCTACATGGGTTTTAGTATATTGCCCTCTTCTATTTACAGCACTTCTTGGATTTGTTACATTTGTAAAAACACACGAAGGTCCTAAAAATACATCATCGTCACAGGTTACGCCTGTATAAATCGAAACGTTGTTCTGTATTTTTACATTATTCCCCAAAATAACTTCTGGTGAAATTACGACATTTTGACCAATATTGCAACTTTTCCCAATAGTGCAGTTAGACATAATATGAGAAAAATGCCAAATTTTTGTACCTTCACCAATCAAGCAACCTTCATCAACATAAGCTGACTCATGAGCAAAATATTGTTTATCCATGAAAAAATTCCAAAACTACGTTTGTAATATAATTTAATTGTTCTTCGTCCATTTCAGTATGAATCGGCAAGGATAATACTTCTTGGCAAAGTTGCTCCGAAATACTTAAATCGCCTACTCGTCTTCCTAAATTTTGATAGGCTTTTTGGTGATGCAATGGTTTTGGATAATAAATCATGGCAGGAACACTTTTTTCTGCCAAAAACGCTTTCAGAGCATCACGTTTACCATTTTTTACTTTCAAGGTATATTGATGAAATACGTGCGTGGAATTTGGATTTCTAAATGGAATTTCTAAGGCATTTAAATCCTTAAATATATCATCATAAAAATCAGCAACTTGCAATCTTTGTTGATTGTATTCCTCTAAATGCTTCAATTTTTCTAACAAAACCGCTGCTTGAATAGCATCTAAGCGAGAATTTATACCTATAATATCATGTGTATATTGCTTAGGTTGCCCGTGATTGGCAATCATCTGTAATTTTTGCCCTAATGCTTTATCATTAGTATAAACCGCTCCACCATCGCCATAACATCCTAAATTTTTTGACGGAAAAAACGAAGTGCTGCCAATCGTTCCCATCGTTCCTGCTTTACGAGAAATGCCATTTTTATCAGTATAAATAGCACCTATTGCTTGTGCTGTATCCTCAATGACAAATAAATTATTTTCTTTGGTAATTTCCAAAATGTCGTCCATGTCAGTACATTGCCCAAATAAGTGCACTGGAACAATTAACTTTGTCTTATTTGAAAGGGCTTGTTTTACTAATTCGCCAGTAATATTAAATGTTTTTGGGTCAACATCAATCATTACAGGCGTAAGTCCCAATAAACCAATTACTTCGGCAGTGGCAACATAAGTAAAGGCTGGAACAATGACTTCATCACCTGCTTTGAGGTCTAATGCCATCATTGCTATTTGTAAGGCATCAGTGCCATTTCCACAAGTAATAACATTTTGAACGCCTAAAAACTCTTCCAATTTTTGCTGAAAAGCAGCTACCTTTGGGCCTTTTATAAAAACAGCATCATTGATTATTTCCTGAATAGCAAAATCAATATCAGTTTTTATTTTTTGATACTGGCTTTGCAAGTCCACCATTTGTATTTTTCTCATAGCCTTGCATCTACTTCTAATTTATTATAAAAACCTTTGATGTCATAAAGCACATAAATAGATTTTTTTAGAAGTTTATTTATTTCTAAATCATTAAACAAATCATGTGAAACTGCTAAAACTGCAGCATCATAAACATAGTCTAAATTTTCGGTCAAACTTACGCCATATTCGTGTTTTACTTCATTTTTATCGGCCCAAGGGTCATATACATCTACCTCTAAACCATAATCCTTTAGTTCGGCATAAATATCAACGACTCGGGTATTTCTAATATCAGGGCAATTTTCTTTAAAGGTTATTCCCAAAATCAAAACTTTTGCTCCCTTAATCTGAATACCTTTTTGAATCATCAATTTGATGACTTTATTCGCAACAAAAATTCCCATATTGTCATTAATTCTTCTACCAGCACCAATTACTGCTGGAAAATACCCCAAACTCTCTGCCTTATGAATCATGTAATAAGGGTCAACGCCTATACAATGCCCTCCAACTAAGCCGGGTTTAAATTTCAAGAAATTCCATTTACTTCCTGCTGCATCAAGGACTTCGGTTGTGTCAATTCCTATTCTATCAAATATCAAAGCCAATTCGTTTACAAAAGAAATATTGACATCTCTTTGGCAGTTTTCTATCAACTTTGCCGCTTCGGCAACTTTGATGGATGGAGCTTTGTGTGTACCCGCTTCCAGAATAGAATTATATAAATTATCTACAAAATCGGCAGTTTCAGAGGTAGAACCTGATGTTATTTTCAAGATTTTAGTCAAAGTGCGTTCTTTATCTCCTGGGTTTATTCTTTCAGGGGAATAACCACAATAAAATCCCTCATTAAACGTTAATCCACTGTATTTCTCTAAAACAGGTACACAGTCTTCTTCTGTACAACCTGGGTAAACTGTAGATTCATAAATTACAATATCTCCTTGTTTCAATACTTTACCAACAGTTTCGGAAGCTTTAATGAGGGGTGTTAAATCTGGTTTTTTATAGGCATCTATTGGTGTAGGAACAGTAACAATATAAACATTAGCCATTAAAGCTTGCGAATTTGATTCATATTGTAAATATACCGATGAAGCAAGGTCTTCTCCGCTGGTTTCCCTTGTTCGGTCATACCCATTTTTTAACTCGTCGATTCGAGCTTGATTTATATCAAATCCTGTGGTTTTATATTTTTTTCCAAACTCCACAGCTAAAGGTAAACCAACATACCCTAAACCAATCACAGCAATTTCAACATTTTTTAGGTCAGGTTCAAGCATAATTTAAAAACAAAATTTGTGTTAATTAGAAATAACAACTTTGGACGTTTGAGTACAAAAAGATACCATGTCCAAGAAAATTTAATGTATAAATATTTTCCAAAATTAAGGCTTTATTTTTACTCAATAACCATGGTTATTGAAAAATTTATTATTCGGCAAAAATGGCATAAAAAAACTCCCCAAAATTGAGGAGTTTTTTGTTAATCAGGCAGCTACTTTAGCTATTTTTCGCTTAGGTTTTTTGCGTTCTGATTTTTTAGTACCACCTGCTTTTTGGTACTGCTCAGAGTCTTTACCAAATTTGGCAGCTACCCCAGTCAACATCCGTTCGGTGAACGAACGTAGCAATTTTTCTTTTTCTTTGAGACTACTATTGAGCGAGTCTGCCAAAGATAATTGTGTGTTGTAGGCTTCCATTACATTGGCAACTTGGTCAATGCTCTGTTGGTAAGTTTCAACACTCAACCCATTTCCGAGATCCAATGCAGGATCAATCGATTTTAAACTTGCCATCCTTTTGATAGCATTTTCGAAGTCCTTCGAGGACTTTTTTAAATAAGCCATGATACTGTTTTTTAGGCTTTTAAAAAAATATCCTTTTTATAAGTTTTATTTCTCAATGCAAGCAACTATTTTTGAATCGAAATTGATAAAAACAGTTCTTAAAAGTCCTTTTCCCTGCCAGGAGAAGGGCTTTTTGCATATAAGCCATCTAAACTTCTAAAATAATGTATAGGAAAAGAGCTAAGTTAAAAAGAAAGATATAAACGTTTAACAACACTGGCAGCGTTTGTAAATTTTGATTGGTAAATTAGGAAAACCTCACTTATTCCCAGCAAAATAAATAATAGCTTTTATTGTAAAAAAAAACATTGACAACAAAGCTCTCATGACTGTTTTATTACACGTTATTTTAATCCTTTTTGTAAGTCTCTCTCTTGATATACAATGTATTAGGATAATCTCCACATTGGAGATACGGCAAAGATAGAATTTTTTATTATTATCTAAAATAAAAGTGCGTAAATTTTCATTTTATTTCTTATGTATTGGGGGAGTATTAAAATATATGGTAAATTCAATAGAGGTAACTTTACGACGTAAATTTACGCTACCACTTGGTTATCAAGACTTTTCCAAATGAAAAATACGTAAATAATCTTTTGAAAGAGGAAATTTATTTTTATTTAAAAAAATGATTTTACCCTAATTTTTGTCACAAAAAACACAAATTTTATGTCGTAGTAATCTTATGCAACTGTAAAAAACGTCAAACACATTCAAATCCGAGTAGCTTCGTAGAGCCAAAATATTGGTAGAAACCCATAAGCTATGACCCAATTTAAGCCCTGAAGGGTAGGTTGTCCAAAGAGCATAAAAAAATTCTTTCATATTTTTGTAGTGCGAAAACAAAAATAAAGAAAGAATTAGATGTCCAAAGAACACCTTGATATA
>NZ_JAYWCU010000172.1:0-29875 GCF_043780375.1 Emticicia sp.
AACTTTTATCTTTTGTTAGCACTGTTCCAATGGCAATTGCCGAAATCGTTGTAAAACAAGAGCAAGGCTGGAGTTATTTGAAAGCTGGTTTATAATTGACATTTGAATTTATCAGACGGTGTACAACACAAAAATACTTATCGTATTAAAATCGCACCTTTACACTACAAAACTTCGTAATAGATAATATCTCTAAAAATTATGTTTGGAAAAGGCTCACGATTATATAGTATTGTTGCCATGAAATGCCCAAGATGCCACGAAGGAGATGTTTTCGAAACAAGAAATCCTTACAAAAAAATGTCGGCAATACATAAAATCTGTCCTCATTGTGGCTTACGTTATGAAAAAGAAATGGGTTTCTTTTTTGGTGCAATGTACGTAAGTTATATGCTCAACATTGCTTTATTTGTTACTTGCATAGTTGCATATTTTGTAGTTTTAGACCAATATATTGAAGGTTGGTTATTGATGACTATCTACGTTTCTATCACTGTTATTTTAATTCCAGTTTATTATCGTCTTTCACGTACCATTTGGCTCAATTTCTTTCAAAGTTATGATCCCGATAAGCGTGGAACTAAATAATAAATAATTTCGCAGATACGTTCCTGCATACAGTAAATATTGCCACAAAAATTACCAAAATAATAATAAACCTACGAGAGAATAAGAAGGATGGCATCAATTTTTTCTCGCCAATTTCTTCATAAAACTTTATTCCGACTAAAGGTAAGACTAAATAAATCAAAAGGTTATAATTAAAAGCCTTAATAAAATTGCCATGTAATAGTTCATGAAAAGCCCTTTGCCCCCCACAACCTGGGCAGTAAAGTCCAGTAGTTTTATAAAACAGGCATCGATAAAAGAAGGGTGTTTTAGAACCTCGCTCATCGGCAGGATTATAATAAAAATAATAAGCGGTAATAGCCAACGCTACTACCGCCAATAATAATTTATAATATGCAGCGTGTCGCCCGAAGGAATTTCTCATTTAGTCTGCACTTACAACTAACGATTTGCCAGCCATATCATGTAAATTTTGTTCTTGCTTATTGAACAAACACACCAATCCTAAAAGACCACAAGCACTTAATGTAATAATTTTTATAATGGTACGTACAAATGCCTCACTTGTAGTCAAAGCTTCTCCAGTTTCTTTTACCACTTTGATTTTCATTGCCATTTTACCTAATGTTCCTTGTTTAGATGACGCTGTCATTAACGAATCATAAATTAAAGGCCCGACCAAGGCAACCAAAAATATCCCTCCAATGCTTATACCTGCCAAAGCAGCAGTTGCGGCGGAAACTTCATCGCCCATTTCGCCTCCACTTTCGGCAGCTTTCATGCCCATTACCGTCATAAACCCACCAAAAGGAATAAAGGCAATCATCATCACTAAACATAATAAAATACCATCAATAATGTAGGCTATAAAGCGTTTACCAAAACCTGCAAGTTTTACATTTTCCATAAAATAATAGTTTAGGGTTTAGAATTGATTAAATACTTCTACAAGTAATAAAGTTTTTTAGACATTAACAAATAGTTCCAAAAAAATCATCTTTTCATTCATACCCAAGTTCCGTTGCTAATTCGTAACTTTGAGACAATTAATAGCATTAATAATAAACATTTGCTTCAAAATGAATCCTATCCCCTACGGAAAACAACACATTACTGAAGAAGATATTGCGGCAGTTATCGAAACGCTTCAATCTCCATTTTTGACTTCTGGACCAAAAGTAGCTGAATTTGAAGCAGCTTTTGCCGAATATATTGGCAGTAAATATGCCGTTGCAGTTGCCAACGGTACGGCAGCATTACATATTTCTTGCATGGCTTTAGGCGTAAATGCTGCTTCCAAAGTCATTACTGCTCCTATTACGTTTTCAGCTTCTGCCAATTGTGTGCGTTATTGTGGTGGAGAAGTACACTTTGCAGATATTGACTCTAACACCATTTTATTGGATATATACAAAGTTCGAATTTTACTTGAAAGTCATCCAAAGGGCACTTTTCAAGGCATTATTCCAATTGATTTTGCTGGTTATCCTGTTGATATGCAAGCATTTAGAAAATTAGCAGATGAATACGGGCTTTGGATTTTAGAAGATGCTTGCCATTCACCAGGAGGAAATTTTACTGATAATCAAGATATTATCCATAAATGCGGCGATTGTAGTTTGGCAGATTTAGCCATATTTTCTTTTCATCCTGTCAAACATATTGCCACTGGCGAAGGCGGAATGGTAACTACCAATGACGAGGTACTTTATAAAAAATTAAAACAATATCGCTCGCACGGAATGATTTATCAGGGTGACCCAGCTTTGAAAGAAAATCATGGTGGTTGGTACATGGAATTGCAAGAATTAGGGTATAATTACAGAATGCCTGATGTACTTTGTAATTTAGGCATTTCGCAATTAAAGCGTGCTGATGAAGGTTTCAAAAAACGCCAATTCATTGCCAAACGCTACGATAAAGCTTTTGCGAATACCAAAGTAAAAACGATAATTCCTGATACCAATTTTAGTCATGCTTATCATCTTTACGTTATTCAAATCGAAAATCGTAAAGGTCTATATGATTATTTACGCTCAAAAAATATTTTTGTACAAGTTCACTATGTTCCAGTACATTTGATGCCTTATTATAAGCAATTTGGGTGGAAAAAAGGAGATTTTCCTAATGCGGAAAACTATTACGAACATTGTTTGAGTATTCCGATGTATCCAACTTTGACCAACGAAGAACAAGAATTTGTTATCAAAGAGATTTTGAGTTTTGTGGGATAAAACAAATGTGCCACAGCATATTAGATGTGGCACATTTTCTAAAAACTAAATCAAATCAAAAAAATCATTGATACCAATCATCTTAGTTTTGGTATAACCCTCACCAAAACTGACTCCGATTTTATGTCCCATTTCTTGTGAACGAGCTTTTAGAAACTCTAAAAACACAGGACTTGTCAAATATGATTCTGGTTCGGTGCTATTTGCATCAAAAAACTGACTTGTGTAGGCACGAATCGAGGCTTCTTTTAAATCCCAATGTTTAGAAATATCAACTACTAAATCAGGCTTGATATAAACATCTTGTATGTAATGATATAATACTTTTGGTCGCCAAGCAACTTGCGGTGTTCCATCAGAATCGAAAGTTTGAATCATGCGTAAACCTGACAAAAAACAAGCATCAACTGCTAATGCAGCACCTTTTCCGTGGTCTGGGTGTCGGTCTTCAATGGCATTTGCCAACACAATTTCTGGTTGATAACGGCGAATGGCAGCAATCAATTTCATTTGATGTTCTTCATCATTTCTAAAGAAACCATCTCTAAAACCCAAATTTTCTCTGGCTGAAATTTTTAAGATTTTTGATGCAGCAGCAGCCTCTAAAGCTCTAATTTGTGGTGTTCCACGTGTACCTAATTCTCCTCTTGTAAAATCTACAATTCCCACTTTTCTACCTTTTTCGATGGCAGAGGCAATTGTACCACCACACGACATTTCAGCATCATCGGGGTGAGCAGCCATTATGAGTATATCTAATTTCATTAAGAGGTTGTTTAAGTTTTTTTTGCTGGTAAAAAATGATATATTTTTGACTTAATCAAGGTTGAAAAAGTGAAATTTTGCGAGCAAAATGAGTCTTTTTTAAACGAAGAGTATGTTAAAAAGGTGTATTTTAAGCCCAAATCAAAAAACTTAAACAACCTCTAATACGATATTCTAAAAAGTTTTACTTGAAATGAATCTTCAATATATAAAAAAAAAAGCGACGTAAATAGTTTCACGTCGCTTAAAATATTATTTTAGAAAATCAAGTTATCTTATTCTCAAACGATAACCTGCTCTCAGTCGAGTATAAGATTTAATATGATTGAGTTTGCAAAGTTCAGCAACTGTTGTATTTTTCTTTGACGCTATTTCAGAAAGGGAACTTCCTGAAGCTACACGAATCCAAATTTTTCTATTAACTTTTACTGGCTCATCAAATTCAAAATCACCTTTATTTGCACCTCCCCTCAAATAATCATACACACGAGAGGTCATTAAAAACTCTTGCGAAGTAATATTGATTTGCGAAGGGCTAAAATTAAAGATATTTTTTGGATCAAATGGATTACCCTCATAACGAGTTTCAAAATGAAGGTGTGGACCTGAACTACGGCCTGTGCTTCCGCCTTTACCAATTTCATCTCCTGCTTTTACAATGGTATTTGCCTCAAAATTTATTTTGGATAAGTGCCCATAAAGTGTTTCCAAACCATTATAATGTCTGATAACAACGCAACGGCCATACGCACCTTGTACACGTGCCAATCGAATAATGCCATCGAAAGCAGCATAAACAGGGTCGCCAGTTTCGAGATCAAGGTCTTGGCCTGTGTGCCAGCGTTTCCATCTCCAACCAAAAGGTGAATTTGTTACGCCTTTACTTAGAGGTCCAGCCCAATATCTTCCTTGAGAAATATCGTATAGTTGAATCGGCACAACATCGTCATATTCTTTAGCATCAATGCCATAAGGGTCAACAGTGTCGGTGTCCCAAACAGAGAAGTAGCTGGCAATTTTCACCATATCTTCACTTCCTTGAAACTGGGCTTCATCTTCTATTTCAACAATCTGAATTTGTCCTTCGTCAATAGTTGAAGTATCTTCATGCACGGCAGTATTAAGCTCTTTGATAGGCTCTATTTTGGGTGCAGGAAGCGATTCATTTACTTTTGGAGCTTCAAATTCATTGACAAACCTTAACTTTGGTTCTTCTTCAAAACTAAATTCGTCATCTTCTTTTGAAGCTTTATTAAAGTTTTTGTCTTTAGATTTTGAATCTTTCTGATTTGATGGAATATTTGGTTTATTCAACCTAATTCCTCTTTCTCTTTGGGCAAAAATTGCTCCTGAAATAGAGACTATAAAGAAAATTGATAATATAATCTTTTTCATGCTTCAATTAATTGGGGTTTACAGCACGTAAAATATTACTGAAAATTGTGTCAAAATTGATTTTAATGTACACAATCCGTAACAATTTTAGGAATTTTATTCGATTAATGCAAGTCTTTTCCAGCTAAATATCGCTCTGCATCAAGGGCTGCCATGCAACCCGAACCCGCGGCTGTTACAGCCTGACGGTAAATTTTGTCTTGTGCATCGCCACAAGCAAACACGCCTTCGATATTGGTTCGACTGCTTCCTTTTTCGGTTTCAAGGTAGCCAGCTTCGTCCATTGTCAGATAACCATCAAATATTTGAGTATTGGGTTGATGTCCGATTGCAACAAAAAACCCTGTTACGTCAATAATTTTTTCTTCTTTACTAATTGTATTTCTAATTTTTGCTCCTATTACACCATCTTCGCCCAAAACTTCAACGGTTTCGGTATTGAAAAGAATCTCAATATTTGACGTAGCTTTTACACGTTGTTGCATAATCAAAGACGCTCGAAACTCATCTCTTCGCACCAACATAAATACTTTTTTACAAAGTTTCGATAAATAATGTGCCTCTTCACAAGCAGTATCACCTGCTCCTACGATAGCCACATCTTGCCCTCTAAAGAAAAATCCATCGCATACTGCACAAGCCGAAACTCCATAGCCGTTCAAACGTTGCTCCGACTCCAAACCAAGCCATTTTGCCGAAGCACCAGTAGCTATAACAACAGTTGAAGCAGTAATTTCGTGTGAACCATCAATAATTACTTTATGTGCCATTGGTATTGAAAAATCTACTTTTGTTGCCATTCCGTATCGATTATCTAAGCCAAAACGCTCGGCTTGCTTTCTGAAATCTTCCATCATTTCGGGTCCTTGTATGCCTTCTGGATATCCAGGATAATTTTCAACGTCGGTTGTAATGGTGAGTTGTCCGCCTGGCTGACCGCCTTGATACATTAATGGTTTTAGTCCTGCTCTTGCTGCATAAATTGCAGCTGTATAACCTGCCGGCCCTGAACCCAAAATCAATACTTCTGCTTTTTCTTGTGTCATAATCTACTTTGCTTTTAGCTTTTTTGCTTTCAGCATTTTACATTTATAGTGATTCTAAAACTATTTCAATAAGAACACTTTTTTGAAGGTGCAAAGTTCGTCAAAAAAGCCGTAATAGGCAAGTTTACAAAATCTTCATTTCGATTCGGCGATTGATTTGTCGATTTTCTTCCGAATCATTTGGCAACATTGGCTTGCTCGAACCATAACCAATCGACCTGATATTCAGCACATTAGTACCGTTATTTAATAAATAATTTACTACCGCTAAGGCTCTTTTTTCAGATAATATCTGATTTTCAGAATCTTTACCAACGTTATCTGTATGTCCTGATATTTCGACTTTTAGGGTTGGATTTTGCTTCAACAGTTTTTGTAATTTGTCTAATTCAGCAAAAGATTCTGAGCGTAAATCGAATTTTCCAGAGTCAAAAAAAATATTGTTTAATACTTCTTTTACATCTTTTCTGATTGGCTCTAAAAGTACATTGATTGTTTTTCCTCCTGCATCAGTTTTTTCAGAAAAATCGAAAGTCAGGCTTTTAAAAAAATAATTATTCTTACTAACAAAAAGTCCATATTGGCTACCGTTTGGCAAAACAGCGGTATATTCTCCTGACAAAGAATCAGATTTTATTTTTTGCAAAGCGACGGTCGCTCCTGCTTGGTTGGTTTTCAAATCAACTAATTCAATTTCTGCTGAAATATTTTTCTTTGTTTGGGCATCTCGCACAATTCCTTTCACAACATTTACCCTTATAATTTTATCAGAAAGTTCCTTCGGAATATCAAATTGAAATAGTTTTACTGACGATTTTATATCTGAAGAATAATAGCCTTTTTTCCCATCAGATGTAATAAAAAGTGCAACTTGGTCTTCGTAAGTATTGATTGGGTAACCCAAATTTTCAGGTTTTGTATAAATACCTGATTTTTGCTCAGTCATGAATAAATCTAATCCTCCCATGCCTATCAAACCATCAGAAGCGAAGAAAAGTGTATGCCCATTTGCATGGATAAATGGCGAAATTTCATCATTTAAAGTATTGATTGTATTTCCTAAGTTTGTTGCTTTAGTCCAATTTTCATTTTCCCCTAACTCGCTCATCCACAAATCTTTACGACCATATCCTTTGGGTCGTTCGGATGAAAAGTATAAGATTCTGCCATCATTAGAAAGGCTTGGTTGTGCATCCCAAAATGGAGAATTAATTTTTTCTCCTAAATTTTGTGGTGTACTCCACTCCTCTCCCACTTTCTTGGAAATGTACAAGTCGCAACTTCCAAAAGTATCTTTGCCATCGCAACTCGTAAACACTAAAGTATGCCCATCGGCCGAAATACTGCAAGTACCTTCGTTATATGGTGAATTGATTTTTGAAGAAATGCTCTTAGGTTCAGTCCAATTGCCCTCTTTTAGTTGTGAAGTATATAAATTTTCATCGCCATCATCAGAACGAGCCGTAAAAATAAGCGTTTCATTATCGGCGGTTAAAACAGGGAAATATTGTTTGTTTTTGAAATTAATAGTGTTTCCCATTTCTACCGAACTAAAATTCATTGACTTTTTTTGAGCTTCTATTCCAAAACTGCATTGCTCAATTTGCTTAGTCAATTGCTTAACTATCGGACTATTGGGTGAAGAGTTTTTTAATGAAAACGATAAATATTGTTTTGCTTTTTCGTAGTTCCCAACTCGCATTAACCGTGTTCCGATATAGGTATAGGCTTGCGTAAACGTCAATTCGTTAGGCTTTAGTTCAATAGCTTTACCATAAAATTTCAAGGCATTTTCTTGATTTCGAGTTGATTCATAGAATTGCCCCAACTTAAAAAAAGCATCAGAATAAGTCGAATCGGTTTTGATTGCTTTGAAAAAATTTTCATTTGCCTCGGCAGATTTACGTTCAGCAAGATTTTTAAGGGCTTTATCGTAAAAATCCTTTGCTTTTGGGTTTTGAGCGAAAATATTGATAGATAAAAAAAAGAATAGAACAATAAATATTCTTTGCATAATTTTTAGTTTAGAAAATTTATTTTAAAACGTTCAACATCAATTCTTTGTTATCTTTGCAAGTAAATAAAAAAGTTCTGAATTTAGAAGAATAATCTGTTCAGAACTTGGTACTCTAAACCCAGCGGCAATACTCGCTCAGAACTCTTAAAATGCTCCATTTATATCTAAAATCACTCCATATTATTGGCTTTGTAGCATGGTTTGCAGGCTTATTTTATTTAGTCAGAATGTTCGTTTATCATGCTGAAGCTGCCGATAAACCTGAGTCAATTAAAGAAGATTGGAAAAAACAATATACTGCTATGCAATGGCGAGTGTATAAAATTATTTGTAATCCTGCAATGATGCTTACTTGGACTTGCGGAATTTTGATGCTAATTAATTCTCCCTACTTTTTAGAACAGGGCTGGTTACAAGTAAAATTGGTTTTTTTGGTACTTTTAACAGTCTATCATGTTTATTGCAAAGGTATTATTGCCAAACAAGAAAGCGGTAAAACAACCTTTACATCTTTTCAGTTTCGCTTACTGAATGAGCTTCCAACCTTATTTTTGGCAATAATTGTACTTTTGGCTGTTGTGAAAGATCTACTAAATTTTGTTTATTTGTTTTTGGGAATAATCGCTTTTGGTGTAACGCTATTTCTATCGGCAAGAGCTTATCGCAAGTATCGAGAAAGTAAAATTTAATCTAATGTAATGTAATGTAATGTAATGTAATGTAATGTAATGTAATGTAATGTAATGTAATGTAAGTCTCAACTATGACCTCAGAAAATTTCAAAAAAACACTTTTAGAATCTACTCTCCCAAAAAGTCTTCCAATTTTACTTCAAGCTCTTTGGCATGATGCAAAAGGAAACTGGGAAGCTGCTCATAATGTTGCCCAAACCAAAGAAGGCACGCTTGCCTACGACCAACTACACGCCTATTTGCACCGAAAAGAAGGCGACCGATTTAATGCTAATTATTGGTACCAGCGTTGTGGAGAAAATATGCCAAAAATCTCATTGGAAGAAGAGTGGGAGATTTTAGTTCAACGTTTTTCCGAAAAAAAGGCGTAATTTTGTAAGAAGAATAGTAGATGGCCGATTGTCAAAAGTCCATCTCTTTCAAAAATATAACAATAAACTGTCGTCAGTCGTCTATCGACCACCGACTAATAAAACTACATGAACTACTTATCCGCAGAAAATATTGGTCGAAATTTGGGCGAACGTTGGCTTTTTCAAAAACTCACATTTGGCATCTTACAAGGAGAAAAAGTAGCTTTAATTGGCTCAAATGGTTCGGGAAAGTCATCAATGCTCGACATGATTACAGGCAATGCTGACATAGACGCTGGCGAAATTAGTATAAGAAAAGACATTCGATATGGTTATCTTGGTCAAAATCCTGATTTACCCGAAGAACGGACTGTCTTAGAAACAATTTTTGCTTCTGAAAATTCGCTTACAATGGCAATTAAGGAATATGAACTTGCTATGAATTCGGGCGATGATTACCGTATTTCTGATGCCATCGAAAGAGTTGATACACTCAAAGCGTGGGATTATGAAGTTACAGTAAAGCAAATTTTGGCAAAATTGGGTATCGAAGATTTTGATAAATTGATAAAAAACCTTTCTGGTGGACAGAAAAAACGGGTTGCTCTTGCTCAAGTACTAATTGAAGAACCTGATTTTCTGATTCTTGATGAACCTACCAACCATCTTGACCTTGATACAATCGAGTGGCTCGAAGGATATCTTTCTGCTTCAAACATAACGCTTTTGTTGGTAACTCACGACCGTTATTTCTTGGATAAAGCCTGTAACCGAATATTGGAATTGGCTGATAGTAAGGTATTTAAGTACGCAGGAAACTATGCTTATTACTTAGAAAAAAAAGAAGAACAAGAAGCAGTAAATGCAGCAACTCAGAAAAATTACCGCAATCTTTTACGAAAAGAATTAGAGTGGATGCGTCGCCAGCCAAAGGCTCGTGGTACAAAATCTCAAAGTAGAGTTGATGCTTTTTATGATTTGAAAGAAAAAGCTGCTAAAAAAGGTCCAGACGATAAACTCGAATTGAGTATGAAAATGGAGCGAATGGGTAGCAAAATTATTGAGATTCAACACGTTAGCAAGTCGTATGATGGAAAAAAAATTATTTCAGAATTCGACTATACTTTCAAAAGAGGCGATAGAATCGGAATTGTGGGTAAAAACGGCATGGGAAAAAGCACCTTGCTCGAATTAATCACTGAAAAAATTAAGCCCGACATAGGACGAGTTGTGAAAGGTGATACAATTAAAATTGGATATTATTCGCAAGGTGGCTTAGATTTTGACGATAATCAACGAGTAATTGAGGTTGTGAGAGATATTGCCGAATATGTAAAGATGGCAGACGGAACTGAAATGTCAATCACCAATTTCTTGACGCTTTTCCTTTTTCCACCTGCCATGCAATATAGTTTTGTTAAGAAACTAAGCGGTGGCGAAAAACGACGTTTACAGTTATTGAAGATTTTAGTGCAAAACCCTAATTTCTTGATACTTGATGAGCCAACCAACGACTTGGATATTTCGACATTGAATGTGCTGGAAGATTTCTTGTTGAATTTTGGTGGTTGTTTACTTGTCGTTTCTCACGATAGATACTTTATGGATAAATTAGTTGACCATCTTTTTGTATTTGAAGGAAATGGCTACATCAGAGATTATCCAGGAAATTATACAGATTATCGAATATGGAGAGAAGAAAACGAGGCCGAAATATTATCACAAGTCAATAATAAAGCCTTGGTGAAAGAAACCGTAGCGGCAATTCCCCAACCATTACCACAAATTGTAGAAAACAAGAGAAAGTTTTCTTTTAAAGAGCAAAAAGAATATGAAGGATTAGCGGCAGATATTGAAAAATTAGAGAAAAACAAAGCTATTTTGGTTGAAAAAATGAATTCGGGCAATGCTTCGCATGAAGAATTGGCAGCTTGGTCTAAAGAATTTGAAATGATAGGAGCTCAAATTTCCGAAAAAGAATTACGTTGGTTAGAATTAGCTGAGTTTGTATAATCAATGTATTTGACGTATTTTGCAAAAAGCTATTAATAAAAACAATCAATGGAAACTTTAAAAGATTGGTTTCAGTATTTAATGGATTCGGAAGAACTTATCCGTACAGGTGGACTGATTACGATTACGCTCATTATTTTTATCGAAAATGGAATTTTCTTTGGTTTTTTTCTTCCTGGCGATTATCTTCTTTTTCTTTCTGGGGTTTTTTGTGGCACAAAATTACTTGATGTTCCACTATCCCTTTTGATGATTTGCATATTTTTGGCTGCGGTACTTGGCTCACTTTTGGGTTATATTACTGGCAGGTATTTTGGTGATGGTATTCAGAATAGGCCAGATTCGTTGTTTTTCAAAAAGAAATATATTGAAAATACACACAAATATTTTGAAAAATACGGCAGTCAAACACTCATTATTGCTCGTTTTTTGCCTGTTATTCGTACTTTTTCACCTATTTTGGCGGGAATTGTAAACATGAAGTTTTATAAGTTTATGATATTCAATATTTTAGGAGCAGCCATTTGGACCGTTGTTTTGGTTGGTGGTGGGTTCTATTTTGGCGAAAAATTCCCGTGGATTGTAGATTATGTACAATACATTATCATTTTCTTTTTGGCAATAACCACCTTGACAGTTATTCGGGGTTATTTAAATGCTAAGAAAGAAATGAGTGAGGAGAATTGATATTTTTGCTAATATATTGTAAACTTCTGAAACAAGTTAATAGACGTTTTATGGATGATTTCAGAGAGAGACAAATAAACGAAATCAAGTTTTTATCTGTCAGAGATTTACGGACTTTTAGAAACAATTTCAAATTAAATACTTCTAATTAGCCATCAACTACACATTTTCCTTAAACCATCCTGCATACATTACATAATTATTGGCAGTTCGCATGAAAACTTCGCCTAATTCTGGGCTTACATTTTTCAAGAATTTTCCTGGATTTCCTGCATAAATGCTATTTGGTGGCACGATTGTATTTTGTGTAATAATTGCTCCTGCCGCAATGATTGAGCCTGTGCCAATCACAGCTCCATCCATAATAATAGCTCCCATTCCTACCAAAACTTGGTCTTCAATTTTGCAGCCATGCACAACGGCATTGTGGGCAATACTGACATTATTTCCAATGATAGTTTTTGATTTTTGGTATGTACAATGAATCACTGCTCCATCTTGAATATTTACACGATCCCCCAAGATTATCGAATTTACATCACCACGCACTACGGCATTGAACCAAATCGTACAGTCGTTTCCCATCGTCACATCGCCTACGATAGTTGCATTGGGTGCAAACCAACAATTTTCGCCATGTTGGGGCATTATTCCCTTAACTGGTAATAGTAAAGCCATAGTTTTTTATTAATGAATTATTGATTGTATATGCGAAACTCAATTATTGCAACCACCTATTTTTGCCTCAAAAACGGCTCCTGAATTTACAAAAAAAAGGTTTTCCAAAACTATTGATTTTTCAGAATTCAGTTTAATATTTTGATTGGCAGAAATGCTTCCTGTTGACTTTAATTGCCCAATACTTTGGTAAGTTGCCTCAATTAATGTACCTGACAAAGTAAGCAATGCAGGACAAATTTCATTTTTATAACTCGGTGTTTCTTTCTGCACTAACCAAGAAGTTGAGTTGGTATCTTTTCCTGAAAGAAAGTTTCCAGTTGGATTAAGAGAATAGGTGTTTACCATAATATTAGCTGGTAGAAATGCCGTAGCATTATCCCAAACTTGAGCAGTTACCGCAGCTGTCGCTTTTGATTGATTCTCAGCACCATATTGTACATAATCTTTCATAATTGCCGCATTATCAGTCGGATTTTTATTAAATAGAGCTATTTCACCAGTATTTTGTCCAAGATTTGTCCAACTGACAACTACATATTTTCCAGCATTTAGCACCAAATTACCATTTAAAACCATTACATTTCCTCCATTAATATTATCAGATAAAGCACCATTAGTTAGCCAATAATTCGCCAAATTAATAGTATTAACTGAAGGATTATAAAACTCTATCCACTTTTTTGAAGGATTTACTTCATTGATAAGAATTTTATCTTCGATAGGAAGTGAATAAGTAATAGTGAGTGTTGGTTTTGGAAATATAGTTTCTTCACGAGAAGAAAATCTTTTAGCGGAGCCAATTGTACTTTCTTCACCAATTATTATCCACCCAAAATTTGTTGAAGGTGAACTTATCCAATTTGTTATATCATTCGTCATTAAATTACTCGACCAAATACCAAATTCTAAGTCTACTGATCCATATTTTACAAAAGCACTTGCTGATGGATTTGACATATAATCGCCTCCAGCACTAATCCAATTAGAATAATTATAAAATGAATGTAACCAGGTTGCGTCGTTAATTTGGGCGGGAGACCCTTTACCCAACCCTATTGAAGCACCCTCTCCCCAATTATTTATAACTTTATGTATAGAAAAATTGTGAGAATCTGTTGTGGAATTGGCTGAGTTTGTTACTGCAATTTGCAAGGTTGCACTTTCAATTTGAGCATTAGCTGGAAGAGATGTAATATTAAATTTTACTAATGCTCTTCTTATTTCAGTGCCTGCTGTGCCTTGTGTTCTTCCTGAAAAAAGATTAGTTCCTGCTCCATTACTGTTATTAATGTTTTCTGAAAAAATAGAATTATCTTTTTCAGGAAAAAAATCAACAGTAAAAGTTTGGGAAATACTATTTAAAGGAAGTAGCCCAAAGCAAATAATAAATAACAGTAAATTTTTCATTAAGTTTGTTCTTATGAGTTGCGAATACTTAATATTACTCAACCAAAACCTGCTCTCTCAATACTTTTCCATCAACATTAAGTTCAACCCAATAGGTGCCTTTAGCTAATTTATTGATTGGCAAAAGTTTGGTTTGTGTTCCAATATTCTCAAAATAATAATCAATAATTGTTACAATTATTTTTTCATTTTGGTCTTTCAAATACAATTTTACGTAGGCAGGTTTGCTAAGTTTAAATATAATCTCTTTTATTTTATCTGATTGAGTATTTATTGCATCCAAAGAAGTAGAATCACTCATTTTACCATTTGCTTTATTATTTGCATTGAATGTAGCTTGCAAACAATCTGCTATATTTGCCATAAAAATAGCATCATTTTTAACTTCAAAGCCTGGCAACAAAACAATGCTATTTCCTGCCGTGAAGCTAATATCCTTTGTTATTGGCACTAAACTTTCTGCTTCTATTCTCTTTTTTGCTTTAAATGCTCCATCAGCTAATGATATTTTTCCTAATTTCAGGGTATCGCTTGCACAATTTATATCAATACCTTTGCAGTTACAATTGGCATCAAATTTATCGTATGAAGTTAGGGGATCTTTGTCATCACATGGTGTTCCGCTTGGGTTACAAAGGCTAGCATCAAAAGTAATTTTACTAAAACCAGAGCAGCCAGCACCCCAATTATCAAGAGCAGAAATGAGTATATATCGAGCTTTTACATCATTAAAATTGGGGCCCGAAAAACCCGAATAATCGGCAATTCCAGGAGCTTGCTGCCAAAAATAACTTGTACCTAATGTTTGCCAAGTAGTGCCATCTAAAGAATAATCAACGTAAACATTTTTAAACCCTCTATCTGTTTCGCCCTCAACATTATAATTCCAAACTCGCGAACCATTAAATCTATATCTATCTGTAAAGTCATAAAGAATCCAATTCGGATTACTTGCTCTTGCGGTATTTGGGTTTGGATTTGTATTGGAACACGAAACCCAAGAAGACTCCCTCAAAGATGTAACATTATCGGTAGGGCTGCATGCATCGTAAGCTTTATACCTTGCCGCCGCATCATCACAATCGGGACCAGAGCAGGGAGTACCTACACACTCGCATTGTCCATTAATTTTGTCATTGTTTGTAAATGGGTTTCCATCATCACAAATGGTATTTTGAGCAATACAAGAAATTTCGCATTTATAGTCAAATAAATAGAAATTGGGCACCCGTTTCCAATCTTTTATTTCATGAAACGGGGTTTTCCAGAATAAATTAAAATAGTCACGTGATGAATTTTCTTTATGACGAAACTCAAAATAATAATACTTTCCTTTTTCCATGAAAAGAGGTGAAATATTTTGTAACACTGAGTTTTTGTGGTCAGTGTCATCTACACCATAAATAACTACAGCTTGATGATATTGCTTATATTCTATAGAGTCATTTTTGCTAAGAAAAAAGAAAGTTTGATTATCGCCAGTAATATTGAATTCATATATTCCCGATACGGGTACGGTTAAAAAACCTTGAACCAAAGTACCATAGTTGTCTTTAGTTTGAGGCACTAAAGGGCCGTATGCTCCCGTGAGTTTTTCTCTTCTGTCAGGTAACAATGGAAACTTTGGAGCATTAATTAAGTCATTTTCAACATAATTTCCTGTAATATTGTCATAATAATAGGCTTCGGTTAGTCCCTTTGTGCCAACACAAGCATTAGTTGTTGGATAAGTGCCTACGCAGTTGCAAAAACCATCTTGTTGATCATTGGTTGTTTGTGCATTTCCGTCGTTGCAAGTAGTACCTCTGACTGGGCAAGCTTGTCCGCAAGCATATTCATAGATATAATTAAAATCAACTATTGACCAAACTATGGGTGTTTGAGAGGTTTTTCTCCACTGTAAATTCACGAAATCCCCCCCTGTTCCTTCAAAATCTTTCAATTCAAAGTAATAATATTGTCCCCCAACCAACTGAATAGTTTGTGAAGTTTGACCAGGTTCTTTGTTATATTCTGTTTGGGCGGTATAAGTAAGCACTTCAGCACGTTTTACCTTGTTGGCAGGAAATTGTGTCGTACTCAAAAGAAAAACAACTTTATCATCGCCAGTAACATTAAATATGTAATTGTCTGTTACAGGAACTTTGATAAAACCTCTTATCATTGAAGCAAAATTATCGGCATAATTTACAGGACTTTTCAATGAGCCTAACATTTGGTAACCATCTGGCACACTTGGAAAAAACTCTAATGCGTGTAAATCGGTACTATCTGGTGTGGTTGGAAACCCTGCCCAATAGCTCCATTTTACTTGCCCCGCTGTGCCTATGCAACTTTGGGCAATGGTATAATTGCTTATTAGTAAAAAACCTAACAAACAAGAAAGGGAAGATATAGTTGTTTTCACGAGTGTAATTTTAATAGGTTAAGCATGACTGGGGTTTATCAATAGTTGAAATGGCTGTCCCATTGAAATTCATAAATCCTACAGGGTAATTATTGGGTGAGTAAGTGTAGAAATTACTTAAATTTGGCAAAACATAGCACAAATCATACGGACTAACACCATACCACAATGCTAATTCGGCATACATCTCATCTGTAGAAATAGAGGGGATAAAATTTCCTCTAAATGAAATATTTTGTGGGTTTGTGGTTACGTTCATTTTTGGGAAAGTACCAAAAACCTTACCTCCATTAACTGCACCGCCCATTACCATCGTATTTCCACCCCAAGCATGGTCGGCACCTAAGCCATTGGAAGTAATTGTTCTCGCAAAATCTGAAATTGTAAAAGTTGTCACGTTTTCTGCAATACCCAATTCAACTGTGGTATCATAAAAAGCTTTCATTGCTTGGCTTACCACTGTTAGTTGATTATTCATGCCCGTTACAAGATTATCGTGCATATCCCAACCACCGTAGTTTACAAAGAAGATTTGTCGTTTAGCCCCTAATGGACTTCTTACGCTCATCACTTTGGCAACTGCCAATAAATCTTTTGCTAATGTTGTATTAGGAATTGTTGTCGAAATACTGGGCACTCTTTTAAGGGCTTCTTTAAAAATACCAAAAGAATCAATAGATTTTTTGGCAGTAGAACTATACGTTTTTTCAAGAAGATTAGCATATACTTTAGAAACTAAGCTGTCGACTGCTGTATTTCTTAGGTCTGTCAGCAAACCCGAATTTCCCCAATACGTTGGAAGGGGTGTAATACCCACATTAGTAGGATCGACATTATTACTGATAGCATATTCGGCTATAGTTTGCCCTCTTTGAAAAGTATTCTTACCATTCAAAGAGATATTCATCGAAATTTCTTGGGTGCTATTGGCAGCATTCAACAAATCTGCTATTCTTCCTCCTACACCCAAAGCATTTCTACTTTGTGGCACTGAAGTTTGCCATTGCATTACTTGGTCGGAATGTGAAAAAATGCCTAAAGGAAGTTTTTTCAGTCCACTTTGATACTCGGTTTTATTCATCACTGGCTCTACCAATGTGCCTATATTCGACATAAAAGCCAATTTCCCAGTATTAAACAATTGACTAATCCCTTGCATAGAAGGATGTACTCCAAAAGAGCCATAATTACAGGGCAAGCCTCTAAAACCTGTACATTGAGGATTGTTAAGTTGCCAAAGGTTTGCATTTGAAGGTATTGCAAGGTCTGACCTAACGCTTTTATACTCATTAAAACCATTATCTCCACCAACGGTAGTACCGTAAGGAATAAGTGTATTGTAAGAATCCATTCCACCCGAAAATAATATACAAACCAATGCTTTGTAATCTTCATTACTTTTAGGACTTGATAAATTTCCGCTCATCGCTCCATTAACCGCACCCAAACTTGTCAAGGTACTCAATAAGGTAGTTGAACCCATGGCAGCACAACCCGTTTGCTTGATAAAATCTCTTCTATTCATGGCTTATTTGTTTATTAAGTAGTCTGGTGAAGTCATAATTAAGAAAATAGCAATTCTAACTCTGCGATATGCTTCTGTGGAAGCTGGCACACCATTGGCATCTTGCACATAAGGCATACTTTTTATAGCCGTTCCAATAATTTTCAAACTCTCGGCAGATAATTTTCCATGAGCAAAAATAAGGTTATACTTATCTAAAAGCAGTGGTACTTTATCGTTTCGGGTAAGTGCATAGTCGGCAACAACATTAAACCTTGGTTCTAGATTAGGTTTATATGTTTCGCCTAAAAATAAACCATAATAATCAATAGGGTCATCGTTTATTAACCAATCATTTAGTGCATTAAAATACCCTGTAAGCGTTTGTGAACTTAATAACTGAAATTCTGGAGCAACTTTATTGGCATCTTTCAAAGAACCATCTGGCATATAATCTGGCGAAAAAAAGTTAAAAACCGTAGTAGCATATAATGGTTTTTGTTCGGTTTTATCATAAACTCTATTCATTACATTTCGAAAAACGCCCCCTTGAGCTTCTAAACTTAATCCTTTTAACAAATTCATATATCTTATAAACGGTTCTTTCAACATACCATAAGATTCGGTATTATCTCCACAACATTGCCGAGCATCAGGGTCTAATAAAATAGCTCTTATTACAGCTTTCAAATCGCCTCTTACACCGCTTCCATTATTATTGAAAATAGTAGCAATCCGCTGAATATAAGCTGGACTTGGGTTAGAAGTAACTAAACGCTGAATCAGTCTTCGTGAAATAAATGGACCTACGTTTGGATGGTTAAAAATAACATTCAGTGCATCTTGAATGTCTTGTTCTCCCAATAAAACATCTCTTGCAGGAATAGTTGTATTTAAAAAAGTCTTTGCTCCATATTCATGAGCATCTACAATTCTTGGGTTAATTTTATTCGGGTTTTTTATGGCATCGCTATTATCTTTTCCATAGAATTTCAAACGTTTAGTATAGCTCCATTTATCTTTTGCAGCAATACCTATATATGCTCCATCTCCCCAAGATAAGCCCGTAAAAACTTTTGCTAAATTAACAATATCATTATTGGTATAGGTTGGAATTGACATCCCATTGGCATCTTTTTTCTCCGAACCATCAATATTCAATTCATAAAGACCAATAGAAAATAATTGCATGATTTCTCTCGCATAATTTTCGTCGGGATAAGTCTGTTTACCATTGAAGAGGTCAGTAGCATGATTATTCATAAAAGATAAATAAACAGCCATCGTTGGATGATAAGTAATTTTATCAATCAATGTTCGATAATTGCCAAATGAGTTGTCCATTAGTAAATCATAGTAGCTGGCAAGGGCATAAGGATTGTCACTAAATGAAGAAACACGTGAAGTTACAAAGATTTCGCTCAAAGCTAGACCTATACGCCATCTTAGCAAATCGGTAGCAGTCATACTGCCCTGAAACCAAGCAATATCAAAATGCCAATTATCAACACTGACATTCAATAAGGTATTTGTTGAGACATTATTTTTAATATTCAACGAATCTACCATTGATTGGTGCATATTCTGCACATAGCTTTCTAACTTGAAAGAATTGGGTAGAGCCAACTGGTTGTCCAACCATCTTTCAATGCCTTGGGTTGCAACTTTTTGAATTTCGGTATAGTTTGTTCCTAATGTAGCTTGTGAAAGAAACCTCGAAGAAGCATTTAGGTTTGGCAAGAAACCCGAACTCGTCAAGGTTGCAGCACCAGTTGCCGATGCCGTGCTTGAAGACACATTTACGCCTTTGGTATGTCCTTTTCCAAAAGTAATGTTTTGTTGGGATAATACATTTTGCGTAAAAAGACTTAGCAAAAAGATAACGTAAAGTTTCTTTGTTTTCATAGCGTATCTATTTTAAATCAGAACTAGAAAAAAACAAATCGGGTTTTATTTTATCTTTGTTCAATAGGATGTAAAAGTAAACATATTATTTTGACTGACGAAGAAAAAAAGATTTGCAAACAAACCTTTTAACATGTATCGAGCCATATTTTCCGTAATAAAATTTGCCCTAAAAAACTGATATTGAACTAAAAAAAGAAAAAATAGCACAATTACAAAGTGTTACAGCTTTTTAGATGAAAAAGTGCCAAGTAAAGGCTTAATTCCTAATGGTTGAATCTCCAAAGATTTCAAACTTTCGTCAAGAACTTGGGTCTATGTTGGTGTTTTGAATGAAAAAAAATCGGCAGCTTCATCAATTATTCAAGATTTGACAATTGCAAGACTTGACAGCGAATACATTGAAGCAATTTTGAAGCAGAGGCTTGAATTAGTTACTTCTCTTTAATCATAAAAATTTAGGAAAATGAATATCAAAAACAAAACTTTTTTAGTAACAGGCGGAGCATCTGGCTTAGGATTTGCCACCGCTCAAATGATTGTAAAAAATGGTGGAAATGCTGTTTTGTTAGACATTAATACTATTACTGGAGAACAAGCGACTATAGAATTAGGGCAGAACACCAAGTTCATCAAAACCGATGTAAGCAACGAAGAGCAAGTACAAAATGCCATTGACACCGCAGTCAGCACCTTTGCAGGCTTGCATGGCATTGTCAATTGTGCTGGCGTTGGACCAGCCATGCGAGTAGTTGGCAAAAATGGGCCTCATTCCTTAGATTTTTTTTCAAAAGTTATCAATATCAATCTGATTGGCACTTTTAATGTTATTCGTTTGGCAACAAACATCATGCAAAATAATGAAACAGGCGAATCTGGAGAAAGAGGTGTAATCATAAACACAGCTTCTGTTGCAGCATTTGACGGACAAATTGGGCAAGCTGCCTATGCCGCTTCAAAAGGCGGAATTGTAGCCATGACATTACCGATTGCACGAGAATTAGCCCGAATGGGAATCAGAGTAATGACAATTGCTCCCGGGATTTTTGAAACGCCACTTTTGGCATCATTGCCAACAGAAGCACAAGAATCATTGGGAAAACAAGTACCCTTTCCATCACGTCTTGGCAAGCCTGATGAGTATGCTTCACTCGTAAAACATATCATAGAAAACCAAATGCTGAATGGTGAAGTAATAAGGTAAGCCCAGGGCCTTGCCCTGGATGCAAAGGTGCACTGCCTTGTAAGTTGGGAAGAGCAAAAGTGCTTTTACCATCACCGCCATAAGTAGTACCCAATAAAGAGAACAGGGCTGTGTTTTGTGAGATAGGCAATAATTGCCCATTGCACCATGCCCATCCTCTTGGGGCAAAATTGAAAGGAAATATTCTTATTTCGGCTACAAACGGATCTGCCATGATTGATTGCTGTTTAAAAGTTTTTTTTTAATGTAATCTGTTCTCTCAAAATCATTAGGTTTGAGATGGGAATAGCCCAAACAAAGAGATGATAAAGTTTATACATAAAAAAGGTTGGAGATTGGTATGTGGCTGGCTTCCACCAGTGATCCCAACGTTTTGAACATTCATATTCTGAGAGGGAGGGTCTCCAAAAAACATTGTTGCCTGCGATGACGTACCTAAAATAGCATTGGTAGGTGATGCCGAACTTGCAGGATTGCCCGTTGCAACCATCGGATGTGTATGTGTTGGAATCTGAGTAGTCGTTAGGGTAACTTCCTCAACTCCAGCTGTTTCGGCTAAAATAAAACCATTTCCCATGTGAATTGGAACTCTACTTTGCAAATTTGGCAAATTAAAAGTGCTTTGACCATCGCCTCCATAGGTAGTACCGATTAATTGAAATAAGACATCGTTTTCAGAGATTGGGAGTAATTGTCCACTACAAAACATCCACCCACTTGGAGCAAAATTACCTGCAAACATTCTTATTTCTCCAATATAAGGTTGAGCCATAATTGTATAATTTAGATGTTGAATAAATTAGTTTTGCGAAGGAAAAATTCCTTGTAAGGCAATACAAAAGTTTAGTGTAAGATAGGGCTGCATATTGAGATGAGCTTGACTTCCACCAACACTGGTAACAGTGCCAGTATTTAATGAAACCAAATTCGATATAGCTGAACTATAAATATTGTTGGGCGTACTTGATGCCAAAGCTCCGCCCGTGGCAATTGTGGTATTGCCTGCTACTCCTCCACTTTGTACAGCACTTACAGCGTGGTTATGCGTCGGCATTTCGCCAACTGACAGCGTATGAGCCTGCTCACCGCTACGCTCACCAAGTGTATGCCCATTACCAACATGAATCGGCGTTCTTCCTCGATTGTCTGGTAATGCAAAAGTAGTTTGTCCATTACCTCCAAAGGTTGTACCTAATAAAGAAAACAAGGCTTGGTTTTGATTGATTGGCAAAAATTGTCCGTCGCATAATGCCCAACCTTTTGGGGCAAAAACAAAAGACATAATTCTAATTTCTGATAAAAATGGTTCTGCCATAGCTACAATAGTTTTTAAGGTTTTAATTCTTACTATTTATAAAATTATCAACTGTAATGAAGGGTTATTTTGCTATTATCATAAGGTAGGGAGGTTTTATGAAAAATATTCGGCAAAAGTAAATCATAGCACCCAAATTATAAAGAGTAAAAATACCTGTTTTTACTATCACGTATTTTTATCTATAAATTTGAAGAGGATTGCACTATAGATTGGTAAATGCGAAAATTATTTTTTTCTGTAAACAAATCCAATAATTTAATAAAATCTAAGGAGCGTTGAAGATTGTTGTTCGTAGTAAATGCTGATTCGTATAGGTCAGTTTTGTTGAAAACTTTTTGATTTTTCTTATCAAACATAGCATCTTCAACAATTGCTAACATTACTCCTGCATTTTGACAAATATTTATTGCTTTATTTTCTGAAAACGAACCTTTTTTAGGTCGTTCTATCATCACAAAGATGTTATTATTGGAGGCTTCTTTGATAGTTTCAAGGCTTTGATCATTGAAGTTTGAAATATAAAGAATATCAATATTATGACAAGTTTTTATTTCAGACAGATATGCCAGTTTTTGTGACGATAGTAAATGGTCAAAAGCTTGAGTTTTACCAGAAATAACTTCCATAATACCAATTTTCAAGCCTTTTTGGTTTGATTTTCCAAATGAAATTTGTGGAAAAAAGGCTAAAATTGCTGAGCTAAGGGCGAGTTTTTGAATAAAATCACGTCGTGAGTTAGTGTAAAGGTCTGATTTCATAGATTGTACCGATTTTATAGTTTCACTCTTATTTAAGTATAGACTATTGAAATGTAAAATAAATACCTCAATATTATAAAACAGCATTAGAAGTATCTATTAATTACGAATCAATAGAACGGGATATTTATAGAGAAGCAAAAGTTAGGATGTTAATTATTTGTTTCAAATTAAACGACCTTTCAAATGAAATTAAGTGTTGAATAATGGATTTTAGTTACTTACTAACAAATTTTTGTTGATGGTACTTTTCTTTGGGGAATGATTAATGATACCAAAGTTAAAAATAAAGTTTTATATAATCCTAATATTTTTTTTAACAAAACATTTGAAAATATCTGAAAGTCTAAATGCAAAAAGGAGAATTATAGTTATTTAATATTGAAAAATGCAGTGATTTTAATGAAAAAGTAAGGAGATAAACACAAAAGGTGAAGAAGTATAAACCTCTTCACCTTTTACATTATTTTTGTAATTTCTTTAAAATTTATTTTTTTGGTGCTGGCACAACAGGTGTCGTGTTAGCTGGAGCAGGTGTACCTGTTGCTGGTGCAGTTGCAGGAACTGCTTTTGGTGCTACTGTTTGCGATTTCTCTACGTTTAAACCATTGTCTTGTATAGCTGCGGCTCCTGTTTTGTCAAGAAAAATGCCAGCAGTCAATGAACCTACGATGATGAAAGCAAAAAATCCCCAAGTGAGTTGTTCAAGCAAATCGCCAGTACGCTGTACGCCAAACATTTGTGAACCTGCACCGCTAAATTCATTTGAAATTCCGCCACCTTTAGGATTTTGAATTAAAATTACTAAAACTAACAAAATGGCAACAATAATCATTAAAACTAAAATTGTAGTGTACATTTTTTTTAAAATTATCAACAATTCGCCGTTGCTACGGTTGGTCGTTGCGATTAACAATATGAAATAAATTTAAATTTCTGGATTCTAAAATTATAGCATCTTTCGCTGTAATTCTGCTATTTTTTCCGCAAAGTAAGTGATTTTTTCGGGATTTTTTGCAATAAGTTTACGATAAACTTCTATTGCCTGATCGAATCTACCTTGTCTGGCTAAGATTTTACCATAGCTTTCTGTGAAAAGAGGGCCATTGAGGGTTGTACTTCGCTCGCTCAAATCTTCAAATTCTTCGCTACCATCATTTTTCCTGATTGGTTGAATTCGAGGTTCTTTCTTGATAAACTGTTCAATCAATGCCAATTGTTCATCCTGAATATTTCTTAATGCTGGTTTAGCAATTGATTCTATTAATTCTTCTTCCAATTTCTCACGGTTTAATTCTTCTTCAATAGCAATTTCTGAAAATTTATTTTCAATGGGCAAAGAATCAATAAATCTCATAGTAGAAGTCGAATTCCAGTCCATATCATTTTCAATAACTTTTCGCAAAGCGTTTCTACTTAGTGCATAAATAGCTGCTTTCCGAATGGCATCTTGAGCGATTTCGGGAGCTTTCGCATAAATTCCTTTCGCCACAAGTGTATAACCCAACTGAAAATAAGGATACTTTTTAGTTGCATTTTCCATGAACATAATGTCATTGAGCGACAATGCCAGTGGATTATTCAGAAAATCAATAAAATTGTTTTTATCAAGCATAGTTTTATAGTAGTCGATAGTCAGTTAGACGATAGACGGTTGTAAATTTAGTCTTTTAATTTACTCATTTTAATAATTCAACATTAAATATATTACCATTGTGCTGCTGTATCATTAAATATATTCAACACAATTTGGTCAAGGATTTTGGGAACTAATGTGCCTTCTACTTGAGAAAGGTTTTGTTCTTGCGGAAAATCTTGGTAAAAAGAAAATTCTTTTTCAAAATTTTGTTCTTCATCTTTACTATTTGAAAATCGTACTTCTACCCTGATAGTAAGGCGGTTAAGGGCTGCTTTGTCGCTCGAAGTTGCCGAAACTGGTGTCAATTCATAGCCTGTAATCGAACCTTCCAAAAGCAAATCAGCATCGTTGGGTTTTAGTTTAAGACTTGTATTTCGTTGATAATATTCTTTTAGTTTTTCAGTGAAACTCAAAGTCAAATTCGCTGGTCCACCAGCAGTATTCATTACAAAGTTTTGAATCGTAATAGTTTTCAAATCACTCGAAAGCGTCGTGCCAGTGAACGAGTAAATTTTGCAAGAGCTTAAAAAAAAGCAAATGCAGAATGCCGAATAGAGAATGTTGAATGAACGATTAAAAAGATTTTTGCGATAGTTCGTAATTCGTAATTTATTCGTCTTCAATATCATATTGTTTGATTTTTCGGTAAAGTGTTCGTTCTGAAATTCCCAAGTCTAATGCGGCATATTTGCGTTTGAAATTGTTTTTTTTCAATGCTCGGGCAATCATTTCTTTTTCTTGTTTCTCCAACGAATAAGAGTTGTCTTCTGTTTCGTGCGAAATATCTTCAATATTCAAACGGTCATCTTGTAAGCTGTCTATTTTTATAAACCCTTGATTATTAGCAGGTTGATGGTAATTTTGATAACCAATTGGCTGAGGTGGTGCATATACGGTTGGTGGAATCAACGCTACGCTGTCGTCTTTATGAATACCGTTGAACAAGTCTTGATGTTGTTGCACAATATCTGGCCCAAGCGGAACGCCGCCCGTATGCCCACTTTGCAAGAGCGATAGTACCAATTTTTTCAAATCAGTCATGTCTTTTCGCATATCAAACAATACCTTATATAATAAATCTCTTTCCGAAAAATTACTATCGTTTCCACCATTAAGACCTTTCAGTAAAGCAGGTAAGCCACTCGATTGGTCACGAGGAAGGTATTTTGCTAAAATTTCGGCAGAAACTAAACGTTCTACTTCCAAAATCGTAATTTGTTCGGCAATATTTTTAAGCTGGCGTATATTTCCTGGAAACCGAAAATTCATCAATAATTGACCTGCACTTTCGGTCAATTCAACTGGACGAATACGATTTTTTTCGGCAAAATCGGCCGAGAACTTCCTAAAAAGTAATTCAATATCATAACCACGCTCACGAAGTGCAGGCACATAAAGCGGTACGGTATTTAAACGATAATACAAGTCTTCTCTAAAACGCCCTCGCTCCACAGCTTCCAACAAATTTACGTTTGTGGCTGCCACTACTCGCACATCGGTTTTCTTGACTTTCGATGAACCAACGGGTATAAATTCTCCATTTTCAAGTACTCGAAGCAAACGGGCTTGTGTTCCAATGGGCAATTCTGCAATTTCATCCAAAAAAATCGTACCACTATTGGTTGTTTCAAAATAACCTTTTCGGTCGTCAATTGCACCTGTAAACGAGCCTTTTACGTGTCCAAAAAGCTCCGAATCTATTGTCCCTTCTGGAATTGCCCCGCAGTTAATAGCTATAAAAGGGCCATGTTTGCGAGAGCTTAATGCATGAATTATCTTTGAAAAAGATTCTTTTCCACTACCACTTTCGCCATTTATCAAGACTGTCAAATCGGTAGGAGCAACCTGAATCGCCACACTGAGTGCATGGTTTAGCGGCGGTGCATTTCCGATAATGCCAAATCGATTCTTGACTGATTGTATTTCTGTGTTGTTGGTCATTATCCCTAATATTACTCATCTCGCCCATAAAGGGCTGTTATTTCCTTAAAAAATTAATGTTTGGGGAATTTTTATTGCAATTGCCTTTTCGTTAATAATTAGTTATTCATTATTAATCATTCTCCCAAAACTACCTTCCCAATCAAAGTTCCCGACGAACATTCGGTTATCAACACATTTACATAATCGCCTTTTCTGAAGTTTTCTTTCGGGAAAACTACGATTTTATTTTGGTCGTTTTTGCCCGAAAGTTGTTCGTTTGAGCGTTTCGAAAATCCTTCTACCAAAACTTTATAGGTTTTTCCGACGCAAAGCATATTTCTCTCAAGTGAATGTTCACGCTGACGAGCAATTACTTCTGCTAAACGGCGACTTTTTGTTTCTTCTGGAACATCATCTTTTAGTTTTTTTGCGGCCGGCGTATTTGGTCTTTCCGAATACGAAAACATATAACCGTTGTCATATTTCACATAGTCCATCAACGAAAGTGTTGCTTGATGGTCTTCTTCGGTTTCGGTACAAAAACCTGCAATCATGTCTTGCGAAATACCACATTCCTGACCTAAAATTTCACGAATTCGGTCAATTTTGCTTATGTACCAATCACGGTCATAAGTACGATTCATCAATTCTAAAATTCGACTACTACCACTTTGTGCAGGAAGATGAACGTAGTTGCAAATATTTTCGTACTTTTTTATCGTATATAGCACCTCATCATTGATATCTTTTGGGTGAGAAGTCGAAAATCTCACTCTCAAATCTGGACTTACTTGAGCAACCATTTCGAGCAAGTTTGCAAATGTTACAGTCTCCCCATCGGGGCTTTTGGCGACTGACGTTTCAGGGCTGGATTTCCATTTATAACTGTCTACATTTTGCCCCAAAAGCGTAACTTCTTTATAGCCTTGAACGAATAAATCGGTTGCTTCTTTTACGATTGAATGTGGGTCACGGCTACGCTCACGCCCACGAGTATAAGGCACAACACAAAAGCTACACATATTATCACAGCCACGCATGATGCTAATCATCGCAGTTACGCCATTAGAATTAAGGCGAATTGGTGTTATATCGGCATAAGTTTCTTCTCTCGACAAAAACACGTTCACTGCCTTATGTCCATCTTCTACTTCGTTGATAAGGTTTGGCAAATCACGGTACGAATCTGGTCCAACTACCATATCAACAATTTTTTCTTCTTCCAATAATTTGGTTTTCAAACGTTCGGCCATGCAGCCCAAAATGCCTATTTTGACATTTTTACGTTTGTTTTTCATCGGAACAAGGTGTTGCAAGCGATTTCTGACTTTTTGTTCGGCGTTATCTCTGATAGCACATGTATTGAGCAAAATCAGTTCGGCTTCTTCGATTTTTGAAGTGGTGGTAAAACCATTTTCTCGCATAATCGACGCTACAATCTCGCTATCAGCAAAATTCATTTGACAACCATAACTTTCTATATAAAGTTTTCGTGTAGTCGTACTTTTTTCGTCTTCGCTAATGCGAGGTAAATCTAATACTGCTTTATCTTCTTCGTTGAGAATCTTTAATGAATTGGTAACTAATTCCATTTTCTTTTTAATATTTTCCTATGAAAAGGCTATAAATGCACAATTTGGAAAATTGTGTTGCAAAATTACAACAATACTGACAGAATGTCAGGATAAAATAACTTAAATTTTTGGAAGATACTTTTTCATAGAATAAAATATCGGTTAATGTTTGTATTTTGCCATAAAATTCAACCTTACAAACGCTTTTTATGCCTTTACTTATTACACTTATAGGTCTTGTTGTGCTTATTATCTTGATTTCGTACTTCAAGGTTCATACTTTTTTAGCTTTTTTGATGGTTGCTTTTGGAGTAGGGTTGGCTTTAAATATGAAACCAGAAGCGATTCTGAAAGCCATTCAACAAGGAACAGGTAGTACACTTGGCTCAATTGTAGCAATTATTGCTTTGGGAGCAATGCTCGGAAAATTGGTTGCACAAAGTGGTGCAGCACAGCGAATCTCGACCATAATGATGCAAATCATTGGCACAAGCCATATTCGTTGGGCGTTTATGATTACGGGTTTTATCGTTGGTTTACCCTTGTTTTACTCAGTTGGTTTTATGCTGCTTGCTCCTTTGGTTATTACGGTTGCTTATCGTTATAAAGTTCCGGCGGTTTATATTGGCTTGCCGATGTTGGCATCGCTTTCGGTTACGCAAGGTTATTTGCCGCCGCATCCTGCACCTTTGGCAATTGTCAAGCAGTTTAATGTTGATATTGGATTAACACTTCTATATGGAATAATTGTGGCAATTCCTGCAATTTTAGTTTCTGGAGCATTGTTTGGAGCGACTCTAAAAAAATATACAACATTACCAAACAAAGCATTTATTGCTCCCGAACTTTCGGAAGACCAAATGCCTTCGACTTTCAACAGTTTGTTTTCGGTTCTGCTCCCAATTTTTCTGATAAGTTTTGCTACTATTTTGGCATCATTTCTTGCCGAAGGTTCATTTTTACGTGAAAGTCTCAACTTCATTGGCGACCCCGTTGTAAGCATGTTTATTTCGGTTTTAGTAGCAATTTATTTGCTTGGAATAAAACAGCATCGAAGTATGCCCGAAATTACTTCACTTTTGGGCGATTCGATTAAAGATGTAGCTATGCTTTTTTTGATTTTTGGTGGAGCAGGAGCATTAAAACAAGTTTTGACTGATGGTGGCGTTAGCCAATCTATTGCAGATATGATGCAGAATTCTACGCTTCATCCTTTGGTTTTAGGTTGGGGAATGGCAGCAATTATAAGAGTTGCTGTTGGTTCTTCAACGGTGTCGGGCATAACTACAGCAGGTTTTATGGCACCTTTGCTTATTGCAACACATACTGAGCCGCATTTGATGGTTTTGAGTATTGGTGCAGGAAGCATGATGTTTTCGCACGTAAATGATGCAGGTTTTTGGCTTTTTCGAGAATATTTTCAATTGTCAATGATTGATACACTCAAAACTTGGTCAGTTATGGAAACGCTCGTATCAGTTTCTGGCTTGGTAGGAGTGATGGCTTTGAATGGAATTATTGGGTGAATTTGGAAACTTCTTAATTTTATATTTCATTTGTAGAGTAAACGATACGTGTAGTAGAATCTTGATTGAAAAACTTTGTCATGCAGATAGTAGCAGAATTGCATTAACTTAATTTTTTTTTATAATATTTCAAACTCTCTTAACAAAAAAAACATGGAAGGACTATTGTATTCAATCGTTATTGGTGGTATTGCTGGCTGGTTGGCTGGCGAAATAAAAAGAGGTTTCGGCTTCGGTCTTATTGGTAACATTATTCT
>NZ_JAYWCU010000173.1:0-64585 GCF_043780375.1 Emticicia sp.
GTTATGAGTTCAAAATGGCAGGAGAAGTCGAGCGTTCGGCCGAAACTTTTGGTGGACTTGGTACAATCATCATTATTACTATTTTTGGAATTGTCGCTATTTTAATTCTCGAATTTAAGACCTTCAAAAGTATGTTTATCGTACTTTCCGTTATTCCATTGGGAATGATTGGTGCAATTTTAATTTTACTTTTTACAGGTAATTCTCTTTCGTTTACTGCCATCATAGGAATTATAGCTTTGGCAGGAATTGAAGTTAAAAACTCTATTTTATTGGTAGATTATACCAATTTCTTACGAAAAGAGAATGGTTTGAGCATCGACAAAGCCATCGAAGAAGCGGGTGAAACTCGATTTATTCCAATAGTGCTAACAACAATGACTGCAATTGGAGGAATGATTCCGCTAATTATGGAACACTCTCCATTGTATTCGCCTTTGGCTTTGGTCATTGTTGGGGGCTTAATTTCGTCATTGATTTTGACCAGAATCGTTACGCCTGTGATGTATAAATTGCTACCTCCGAGTGTGTAATTCTTCCAAAAAAACCCTGCAAGGTCTAAAAAAAGACGGGGTCGCCCAGACCTTGCAGGTTTCAATTTCTGTTATCAAAACATCTTACAACTGCTTTCTTAAACGAGCCACTGGAATATTGAGTTGTTCACGGTATTTGGCAACCGTACGACGAGCAATATTATAACCACGATTATTGAGCATTTTTTCTAATTTATCGTCAGATAGTGGCGAATTTTTAGGCTCATTTTCTATCAATTCTTTCAAGATATTTTTCACTTCACGGCTCGAAGCATCTTCTCCTGAATCTGTCGCAATTCCTTCCGAGAAGAAATATTTCAATGGATAAATACCAAAATCGGCTTGCACAGACTTGCTATTGGCTACACGAGAAACCGTTGAGATATCCATTTCAATACGATTGGCAATATCTTTCAAAATCATTGGTCGTAACCTTGATTCATCTCCGTCTAAGAAGAATTCATGTTGGTATTCCACAATCGACTTCATAGTTTTCAAAAGCGTCTGTTGGCGTTGCTTAATGGCATCAATAAACCATTTGGCAGCATCTAATTTTTGCTTTACAAAAGTTACAGTTTCCTTAATGCTTTTATGTTGAGCCGAACCATTTTTGTCAGTTTTGTCGTAAGTATCAAGCATTTCGGCAAAAGAACGACTTACACGAAGTTCGGGGGCATTTTTAGAATTCAGAATAACATCTAACTTGCCATTGTTATTTGTTACGATAAAATCAGCCATCAAATATGCGGCTGTGCTATCACCGTTACCAATATTACCGGGTTTTGGATTGAGACGAGTAATCACTTTTATTGCAGATTTTATACCTTCATCATCAATATCTAATCGACGTTGAATTTTTTCGTAGTGTTTTTTTGTAAATTCATCAAAGAAGTTTTCAATAATTTTTACTGCTGTTTCAACCGCTATGTCTCCTTGGTCTTTACGTTCGAGTTGCAGTAACAAACATTCTCTTAAATCTCTTGCTCCAATACCTGCTGGCTCAAAAGTTTGAACTTTTTTCAGAAGACCAATCAGTTCGTCTTCGCTGGTATAAATATTTTGTGTAAAAGCTAAATCATTACAAATAGAGCGAAGCGGACGGCGGATATAACCATCTTCCTCAATACTACCTATCAATTGCATCCCTATTGTTTCTTGGCGAACATCAAGGCGTAAAAAACCTAATTGTTGTACCAAAGATTCGGCTAAAGTATTGGTCGCAATAACAGGCATTATATCTCGGTCATCATCGCCCCAACCATCGCCTTGCATTTTATAGCCCGCATAGTCATCTTGGTTCAAGTATTGCTTTACGTCAAGACCTTCATAGGTTTCGTATTCACTATACTCACTATAATCATCATGTTGACTATCTCCGTCATAATCATCATACTCATCTTTCACACGCTCATCTATATCCATGCCTTCCTCTAAAGCAGGGTTCACCTCAAGTTCTTCCTCGATTCTCTGGTCAAGCTCGGCAGATGGAATTTGTAACAGTTTTATAAACTGAATCTGCTGAGGGGACAGCCGCTGCTGTAGTGATTGGTTAAGACTTAATTTTTGCATTGTTTAAGTAGAGTTATTTCATTCATAATAGGGATCTTTATCAACCCCTCCACATTTTTCGTGCCAATTGAAACATCTTGCGTAAATAAAGTAAAATGTTTTTTTTCTAACTGCCAAATATTTTACGGAAATAAATATGAAAAATAAAATGATATTCTAATAAACAACTGATAATAAACACTTTAACTGTTTTTTATAAGTTTTTATTTTTCTGTATTATACAGACAATAATATCTGAAAAAAAGTAAAAGGGTAGAAAATAAATACTCAAAAATATTTTTCAATATTTGAGAAAAATGGGAAGTAAAAAGATTTGTATGTTGGCTCACATCAGCCTTCTTTTTAAGGATTAGGCAACAAAAAAGTAGCAGTGTAAAGCTGCTACTCAATCAGTAAAATGATTTGATTTTAGTGTTTTTTAACTTTTGCTTTTGAATTGCAATAGTCAAAATAGGTAGGTGTTGAACATCCGCCGAAGCGAAAAAATGGTATAGGTTGAATAAGGTGATGCAAATATAGTACATTTCTTTGAAAAAATATAATACTACAAAGTAATTTTAAAAAAACATTAATTCATTAGAAAAATTTGACATCAGACATTCGGCAAAACTTCAATCCAAATGAAACGAAAATATATACTAATAAACTCCATTTGCCTGTAACTAATTGATTATCAATTGTATTCATAAATCTGAAATCGCAAATCATATAATCACTTTAGTATGTTTTGCAAAAATCACTAACTTTGGGGTGTTATTTCTAACAAAACCATTGCCCAATGACAGTTCAAACAAACGTGCAGCTAAAACCTTTCAATACTTTTGGAATCGAAGCTAAAGCTAAATATTTTGTAGAAATTTCGACCATAGTCGAACTTCAAAACATCTTACAAAATCCTGATTATCAAGGTATTGAGCGACTGATTTTAGGCGGAGGAAGTAACTTGCTTCTAACAAAAGATTTTGATGGATTGGTCATAAAAATCAACATTAAAGGCTTTGAAGTTGTGAAAGAAAACGACGAAAATATTTGGATAAAGTCGGGAGCTGGCGTTGCATGGCATGATTTGGTGATTCACTGTGTGAACCAAAATTATGCAGGAATAGAAAATCTTTCACTTATTCCTGGCACTGTCGGAGCAGCTCCTATGCAAAACATTGGTGCGTATGGCATCGAAATAAAAGATGTTTTTGAGGACCTTGAGGCTATTGAGATAGCAACAGGCAAAACCAAGATATTCGATCAACAAATTTGTAACTTTGGCTACCGAGAAAGTATTTTCAAACACGAAGCCAAAGGAAAATATATTATTCTGAACGTAACATTTAAATTAAACAAAAAGCCAACGTTTTATGTAGAGTATGGGGCGATAAAAGATACGCTTGCCGAAATGGGCATTACTGAGTTAAGTATAAAGGCCATTAGTGACGCCGTAATTCATATTCGCCAAAGTAAATTGCCAAATCCTGCCGAAATTGGCAATGCGGGTAGCTTTTTCAAAAACCCTGAGATTCAGAAAACACAATTTGAAATACTGAAAGCACAATTTCCAACAATTCCTTCCTATCCTGTTAGCGAAACAACAACTAAAGTTCCTGCAGGCTGGCTCATCGAGCAAGCTGGCTGGAAAGGACAACGCTTTGGCAATGTGGGTGTTCACGCCAAACAAGCCTTAGTGCTGGTCAATTATGGCGGCGGAAAAGGTGAAGAAATCAAGATATTATCTCAGAAAATTCAAGTTTCGGTCAAAGAAAAGTTTGGCATTCAACTTTCGGCTGAAGTCAATTTTGTTTGATTAATAAAATATTTTTCACAATATAACCTATTGATAATCAGTAGATTATGTTGTGAAACTTTTGACTATTTAAAAAAAGATTTCTTATAAAGCAACCTTCTTTGCTACTTCTTGCATCTTCATTATGTAAAGCAAATTTTCAAAAACGCTGCAGCAGTTTTTCAAATATAGCTCAATAGAAATGGCATTTCTATTGAGAATAAAATACCAATCACTCACATTTAATTTAAAAAATTATGAAAACGCTTGTAAAAACAATCGCTGCTTTAGCTGTGGCTATTACAATAAATTTTGGTGCTGTTGCACAAGACGAAGACACAGATTACACCCATGTTTCGGTCAAAAAACGTAACATGTTTTCTCGAAAAGACTTTGGTTTGTACGTAGGTTTGAATAATTACGAGTCTAAAACTCTACCAGAATTAGACAACCTTAATTCAAGATATGTAGCTTTGAATTGGAGAAAAAATCATCGTTTAATCACAGGAAATAATGTAGATGTTGCTCTTGGAACTGGTTTTGAATTTGCGTGGAACAATTTTATGCTGAAAGACAATATTGTTTTGAAAAACCAAACCAACGGTGCAACTTTTATCGATGCTAAAGAAAATTTGAGCAAATCGAAATTGGTCGTGACAAACTTTAACATTCCTTTGATGTTGCAATTTGGATTCAAAGAAAGCCATTGGAAATTAGGTTTGGGAGCGTATGGCGGTGCAAGAATTGACAGTTATATGAAAACTGTGGGCGAAAATGGCAAAAAACGTAACCACGGTACCTATAACTTAAATAAATTTCACTATGGACTTGCCGCAGAATTAGGACGAAACAACTTTGCTTTCTTTGCTCGCTACGAAAAAACTCCCATGTTTCAAGACAAAAACCCTATCAATGGGAATACCATTATGTTTGGAATTCGTTTATAAAAAAATGTGGTACATATATTTTTTACTTGTAGGTGTTCAAAACTTTGAACACCTACAAGTATTTTTTCAAATCTTCCAAAAGTCATTCAAAAGTCAAATCCAAAATACAGTAATAGTTTCGTGATAACCACTCGAATCGGTATTCGTTCCACCACTGGCTTCATTGTAGGTGCGAATGCCTACTTGCATTTGGGCGAGGGCTTCATCATAATCAAAGTTAGCCACATGCCAAAGTTCACTAATCAAATGGGCTTCGTGAGTTCATTCTTTAGGTGAAAGTGTTTTGGCTCTAAAGCCATCAACAATATGCTCGAATTCTTTGTTGAGTAGAGGAGATTAAATAACTCTCGTGGCAAATTTTATTCTGTTTTTTTAAGCAAAAGAATAAAAATGCTGTGAAAATTAAAATATTATTTTGTTGCGTATTTTAACCTCAATATTATCATATATTTGTCGAAAACTAAACCTTAAAAACAATGCATATTTTCGACCATACCCTACTCAAAATCCTTCAAGTAACCATTTCGCTTTTTGCGGGAGTACTTTTCTTACAATCAGGCTTTGACAAAGTCTTTGATTTTAAAGGAAATAAACACTATATTCAGAGTGTTTTTGCCAAAACCATTTTCAAATCTTTTTCGGGTATTTTGTTTATAATTATTACGATTTTGGAAATTTTAGCAGGGATATTAGCATTTTTTGGCGGAGTTTTTTATTTTTTTGAAGGACAAGCTGACTTTGCTATTTTGGGCTTGGAACTTTCTCTTATTTCTATTCTTTGTCTTTTTACAGGTCAACGCATTGCCAAAGACTACGCAGGAGCTGCTTCGTTGGTAGCTTACTTTTTGTTGATAGCTTTCGGACTTTATTTGTTTGCTTTGGTAGGGTAAAACGCTGCCTTCGACTGCTTCGGTAGCCCGATTGGCTTAGGTAAATTTTTTCGGTAGGTGAGCGGAGTTGAAACCATTATAAAACATCAAAACCACTCGCTCCGCATTTCAATCGTTACACTATCGGCACTTTGTAAACGTTTTACTAAAGAACCAACTTTTACTAATTCGTACTCATAAAAATACCTCATTGTCATCAATTTTCCTTGATAAAAATCTTGGTCTGCTTCATGAGCCGTTGCTAAATTTTGCTTTGCCACTACCGACTGACGCAACCATTGCCACGCAATGGTGATGATGCCAAACATTTCTAAATAAAGTGTTGCATCAGCCAAATATTTCTCTACTTCGCCTTTGCCAGCCAAACCTAACAAATAGCTAGTTGCTTGCTGAGCTCTGCCCAATGATTTTTGCAGTTTTTCACTAAATGGCTGTAAGTCAGATATTTGAGAAGCATCAACCAATGTTTTAGAAACTTCTCCAAAGAAAATCTGTGTTGCTTTACCATTTTGAATCGTGATTTTTCTGCCCAATAAATCAAGTCCATGAATACCAGTTGTTCCTTCATGAATCGGGTGAATACGAGCCTCACGATAATATTGCTCCACAGGAAAATCAGTTGTATAACCTGCTCCACCCAAAATCTGTACCGCCGCACTTGTTGAAAGGCAACACATTTCGGAAGGATATGATTTGGCAATAGGCGTGAGCAAATCAAGCAATAAATTAGCTCGTTCTTTAGCTTCTCCTTCTTCAACATGAATCAAATCTGATAATTTACTACAGTACAAAAGCAAAGCCAACGAACCCTCAACTACTGATTTTTGAAACAACAACATTCGCTTCACATCGGCATGATTGATGATGCTAATTTGAGGTTTATTTGGGTCTTTTTCAGAAATCTTTCTGCCTTGCGGACGCTCTTTTGCATAAGCCAACGAAGCATAATAAGCTGCCGTTCCAATAGCCGTTGCGTTCATTCCTACGCCAATACGAGCTTCATTCATCATCTGGAACATATAACTCAAACCCTTGTGCGGCTCGCCAAGCAAATACCCCAAGCAATCATCATTTGAGCCAACCATCAAATGAGCAATCGGAGCCCCTTTATAACCCATTTTATGATAAACGCCTGCTGTCAAAACATCGTTACTTTCCAAGCTTCCATTTCGAATTCTTCTTTGAGGAACTACAAACAACGAAATTCCTTTAATGCCTATCGGCCCGCCTTTGATTTTTGCCAACATCAAATGCACCACATTTTCACACATATCGTGGTCGCCACACGAAATATATATTTTTTGTCCTTTTATCTTGAAAATATGCTCGTTTTCGGTCGGTTCGGCAGAAGTAGTGATATCCGAAAGAGAACTCCCTGCATCTGGTTCGGTCAATGCCATTGTGCCTTGCCATTCGCCTTTATACATTTTTGGCGTGAATGTTTCGACCAATGTCGATGAACCAAACGTGCGAATCAAGTTAGCTGCACCCGTTGTAAGAAAAGGGTAAACACTTGCCGAATAATTGGCAGCTTGGAAGATAAACGCTGCGGCATTGAGCACCGTAGCTGGAATTTGCTGCCCACCTTCTTCATAGCTGAATGACGCATTTATCCACCCATCTTCACCAAATTTTTTGATGATTGCCTTCATTCCTGCATGAACTCTAATTTTTCCATCAACCAATTGCGGTTCATTTCTATCCATTTCGGTCAAGAGCGGACGAAGCATTTTTTCGGAAATCTGTTCTGCAGCATCAAGCACCATTTCGAAAGACTCTCGATTATGATCTTGAAAATAAGAATACTGCGTAAGTGACTCACTATCAAGTATTTCAAATAATTGGAAATGTAAATCTCGTTTTGAAAAAAACATATTTTCAGGTTGAATTTTATTTTTGATGAAGATATTTTCACTGATAACCACTTCTCCCATCCAACGGGTTTCGCCGCCTTCAAAGGGAGATTTTTGGGTCTTTTAAACTTCTATAATTATAGGCTATCCACACAACCGACACCACAGCCACGCCCAAAATTCCTCCTGCAAAAACGTCTCTTGGGAAATGTTGAAAAAGATACATGCGTGAATAACCCACCAAAATTGCTACGAAAAGGCTGAAAAAACCCCATTTTGGTTGCTTCAAAATTAGTAAAACGAAACTTGCAAAAGCAAAAGCGGTAATAGTATGTCCCGATGGGAAACTCTGCCAATGATGTATTTCTACGCCTTTTACTAAATGAATATCTCGTCCCGTATTTTGATAAACCTCCATGGGGCGAGGCAAATTAAATATTTTTTTCAGCGAAACCGAAACAAAAACCTTTGCCAACCATACCACTAAAAGGAGTTTTATTTTACCCAATTTATCTTTTTTCAATATATAGTTTGAAAAAAAAAGTGCGACGAATAACCCTAACCAAACATAATCATCTCCCAAAAATGTTATGTATTTAAAAACCACATCAAAGAAGTCGTTATGGTGTTGATTTACCCAAAACATCAAATCATTTGTAAAATAAAAAATCTGTAATAATGCCCCTACGATGACCCAAAGCAAAAAAACAACAAAAAATGAGCGGTTATTAATAAGTATTTTAAGCATTTTCTCTAAGAAACTTTCGTAATTCCAAAATTAGCCGTAAATTTGCAACCTTTCTGTGAAAACGTGAGCAAGATACTATCAAAATATGACATTCACATTCAAGGACTCGAAGATAAGCGTTATACGCTTGATTTCGAGGGAGAGAATGCTTTTTTCGAGGCTTTCGAGCAAGACCTTATCACAAAAGGTTATTTCAAAGCGGTCGTAAAACTCAATAAAAATTCTTCTTTTATACAGTTGGATTTTGAGATTACGGGCGTTGTTGAACTGATGTGCGACCGAAGTCTTGAATTATTTGATGAGCCAATTCAGACTTTTGACAAATATATTTATAAATTTGGCGACCGTTATGAAGAAATCACCGACGAACTCGAAATGATTCCTCATGGTGCGGCAACTATAAATATTGCCCAACATATTTATGATTTTATTGCCATCACAATACCTATGAAAAGACTTCATCCAAGATTTAGAGATGAAGAGTTTGATGAAGATGGTTTATTACTTTACTCGACTGATAAAGAAACGGTTGAAGAAAAAGCACAAGAAATTGACCCTCGTTGGGCAGCTCTTGGAAAATTGAAAATTGAGAACGGTTCGCAATAGCGATTAAGTGCGTAACGCAACCAATTCCTTTTATATTTATAAAAATTGTTACATAGTTAATTGTTAAATTGAAAAATGGCACATCCTAAAAGAAGACATTCGACAAGTAGAAGAGATAAGCGTAGAACGCACGATTCTTTATCAACCAAAGCATTATCGGTAGATGCAACAACAGGCGAAATTCACGTTCGTCATCGTGCCCACGTATTTGAAGGTAATTTGTTTTACAAAGGCAAATTAGTTGCAGAAGGCTACCAAAAGGTTTAAAGTTTAATGCTTGCGATTGGTTACTGGTTACTTTAATTTGTATGTATTTTGGTTCAAAAAAACCAATTTACAGATACCAGTAGCTAATACCCAAAAACAAATATTTACTCACCAAAGAGATTGCTTTATGAAAATTGCCGTTGATGTTATGGGGGGCGATTTTGCTCCCAAAGCCATCGTCGAAGGTGCTGTCATAGCTGCTAATCAATTGCCAGAAGGAGTTAAACTGGTATTGATTGGTAAACAAAGTATAATGCTTGATATTTTGCGAACGCTGAAATATCCTGCTCATGCTATTGAAATGGTCAATGCTGATGATGTCATCGAGATGGGTGAACATCCTACACGGGCGTTTTCTCAAAAACCCAATTCCAGCATTGGAGTTGGGTTTAAACTTTTAAAGGAAAAGCAAGTTGATGCTTTTTGTAGTGCTGGTAATACTGGTGCTATGATGGTCGGCTCGCTTTTTACTGTAAAAACCGTTGGAAACATCCAACGTCCACCCATTGCGGGTTTCCTTCCTTTGAAAAATGGCGGTTATAGCCTAATGCTTGACATTGGTGCTAATGCCAACTGTAAACCAGAAGTTCTTGCCGAATTTGCCGAATTAGGTTCACTTTATTCTAAATTTGCCTTTGGTATTGACCACCCGAAAGTTGCTTTACTAAATATTGGTGAAGAAGAACAAAAGGGCTCTACCGTGGTGCAGGCTGCCTACCAATTATTAAAAATCAACAAAAAATTAAACTTTATTGGAAATGTTGAAGGTCGTGATTTATTTGATGGTAAAGCTGACGTAATCATTACCGAAGGGTTTACTGGGAATGTGATTTTTAAAATGGGTGAATCATTTTATGATTATACTGCTTCAAAAGGCATCAAAGACCCTTTGATTGATCGCATGAACTATGAAGTTGGTGGTGGTAGCCCAATCATCGGTATTAAAGGAAATGTGATTGTAGCACACGGTATTTCTTCACCTGAAGCTATCAAAAACATGATTTATTTGGCAAAACGTCAGATTGAATCAAGAGTAACTGAGCAAATAATCGAAGCTTATGAAGATTAATATCTAGTCTTCAATATTACAGGCTTCATTATTCTACAAACTGACGACCATCAGTTTATAGACAGATAAACCTAAATTAATTAGGAGGTCAGACTTTTCTTAACCAAACTATAAATGAAACTAAAAGCAGCCATCACAGGCGTTCATGGCTATGTGCCAGAAGATATTTTGACCAATGAAGATTTAGCGAAATTGGTAGATACTAACGACGAGTGGATTGTTACTCGAACAGGTATTAAAGAACGCCATATTCAACGAGGTGACGGTTTAGCTACTTCTCACATGGCATCTGAAGCTGTAAAAGGATTGCTCGAAAAAACAGGTACTGACCCAAAAGATATAGATTTAGTCATTTGTGCAACGGTTACGCCCGACTATATGTTTCCTTCTACTGCCAATTTGGTTTGTACCCAATGTGGTATTCCAACTATTGGTAGTTTTGATATTTTGGCTGCTTGCTCAGGTTTTTTATATGCTTTATCGGTTGGTTCTCAGTTCATTGAGTCTGGAAGATACAAAAAAGTAATCGTAATTGGTGCCGATAAAATGTCGGCAATTGTAGATTACACCGACCGTACCACTTGCGTACTTTTTGGTGATGGTGCAGGAGCAGTATTACTTGAGCCAACTACTGAAGATCAAGGTTTAATAGATTTCATACTTCGCTCTGACGGAACAGGAGAAAACCACTTGATTATGAAAGGTGGTGGAAGCCGTTTTCCTGCAAGCCACGAAACAGTTGAAAATAGATGGCATAATATTCACCAAGAAGGCCCATCGGTATTCAAGTTTGCTGTAACAAATATGGCAAATGTATCTGCCGAAATAATGGAAAAAAATAATTTGACGGGTGATGACATTGCTTGGTTAGTGCCTCATCAAGCCAACAAAAGAATCATTGATGCAACGGCTCGCCGCATGAATATTGGAGATGACAAAGTAATGCTTAATATACAAACCTATGGCAATACTACTGCCGCAACTATTCCGCTTTGTTTGTTTGACTACGAAAAACAAATAAAAAAGGGCGATAATTTGATTTTAGCAGCCTTTGGTGGAGGTTTTACTTGGGGAGCAGCTTATGTAAAATGGGCGTATTAATTTAATGAGTGAATGATTGAAGGGGGAGAATGTGTAACTTTTTTAAATAAAATATACTAACTTCATTCCAAATCTATCTACTATCAAATATTTACGAATAAAAAAATAAGAATTAGTAATGGCAAATACAGCAGATTTTAGAAATGGTCTTTGTTTAGATTGGAACGGCGACCTTTATACGATTACAGATTTTCAACACGTAAAGCCAGGAAAAGGCCCCGCTTTCGTTAGAACAAAGCTAAGAAATATCCGAACAGGAAGAGTGATTGATAATACCTTTAACGCTGGCGTAACTGTGGTTACAGCACGTATCGAAAAAAGAGAATATCAATTTCTTTATAAAGATGAATCGGGCTATAATTTCATGGAAAACGAAAATTTTGAGCAGTTTAATCTTGACGAAAAATTAGTTCCGCAAGCCGATTTGATGAAAGACGGACAATTAGTTTCAGTATTGGTTCATGCCGAAACAGAAACTGTTTTGAGCGTAGAATTACCTCAATATGTTGAGCTTCGTGTTACTTATACAGAGCCGGGTTTGAAAGGCGATACTAGTAATAATCCAATGAAACCTGCAACTGTTGAAACAGGTGCAACAATTAAAGTGCCTCTTTTTATCGAAAATGATGAATTAATTAAAGTTAATACGCTTACTTACGAATACGATGCCAGAGTAAAAGAAGGCAGGTAATTAAAGCCATTTTAAAGACGATAACTTTTTGAGTTCGAAAAACAGAATTTAGAGTATGGAATTTTATCAATTCCAAAATCATATCTTCACCTTTTCAAATTTCTTTGCAGCTATCGTCTTTCTTTTTACATTTGCAAACCAAATACTTAAAACCACGAATAACCTCTACCCTTCATGGAAACAAAAGACATTCAGAAATTAATAGATTTTATCTCTCAGTCTGGCTTAGACGAAGTAAATATCGAAACTTCAGAGCTAAAATTGGCTATCAAAAGATATTCAAATGCTGTACCTGTCGCAGTTCAAACACAGCCGAGTTTTATTGCACCAGCTCCAGCAATGGCTACCCCAACTGCACCACAAGTAGCGGCTGCTCCAATTATAGCTGCTCCAGTTGCCGAAGCAAGCAATTTGATTACCATAAAATCACCAATGATAGGCACTTTCTATCGTTCGACAGGTCCAGATAAACCCAACTTTGCCGACATTGGCAGTGATATTGAAATAGGAAAAGTAGTTTGTATCATTGAAGCAATGAAGCTTTTCAACGAAATAGAATCAGAAATATCTGGTAAAATCGTGAAGATTTTGGTTGAAAATGCAACTCCCGTTGAGTTTGACCAGCCTTTATTCTTGGTTGAACCAGTTTAAAAATTCATACGCTCATGGCATCTGTTCATTATCCTCGCACATTTCAAGGATTCCTTAACTGGAAACCCGAAACTCGCTATAAATACGAGTGGAATAAAGGGAAAATTGAAAAAACTGACAAAATGAAACAATTAGAATTCTTTATTTTAAAGGCACTTAGCCGCCTTTTCGTAAAGACAAATGCTTATCAAAATGGTGCAGAACTTCTTACAGAAGGTGATGTTTTAACTTCTTCTGAACAATTGAGAAGACCCGATTTGGCTTATTATACAGAAAGCCAGATTATTGAAACAACCAAGGGTATCAATCAAGTACCAACGTTTGTTATTGAAATTATTTCTCCGAGCGATAATCAGAATAAAATTTTAGAAAAAAATCAAGAATACTTTTTAGCGGGAGTACAGCTTATTTGGCTAATTATGCCTAACCTTAAACAAGTTCATATTTATTCGTCACCAAAAAAAGTACATATTTGCACAGATGATGATATTTGTTCGGCAAAACCCGTTCTTCCTGATTTTGAAATAAGTGTGAATAATTTGCTTACATTTCCGAGTTAAAGTATATCAATTAATATTGATTATTTTATTGCAAACCTAAAACCTATGTTCAAAAAAATATTAATAGCCAACCGAGGCGAAATCGCCCTCCGAATTATCAGAACTTGCCGCGAAATGGGCATCAAAACAGTAGCCGTTTATTCAACTGCCGATCGTGAAAGTCTGCACGTAAGATTTGCCGATGAAGCTGTTTGTATCGGACCTGCAGCCAGTCGTCAGTCATATTTGAGTATTCCGAATATCATTTCAGCAGCTGAAATAACCAATGCCGATGCCATTCACCCAGGGTATGGTTTTTTGTCAGAAAATGCTGAATTTTCACGAATTTGTGCCGAATATGGTATCAAATTTATCGGAGCAACCGCCGAACAAATCAACTACATGGGAGATAAAGCTACGGCAAAAGCAACTATGAGAGATTCGGGCGTACCCATTATTCCAGGTTCAGACGGTTTACTCGAATCGGTTGAAGAGGGCATCAAACTTTCGGAAGAAATGGGTTATCCTGTTATTGTGAAAGCAACGGCGGGCGGTGGTGGACGTGGTATGAGAATCATTCATAAAGCAGAAGAATTTCAGAAAGCTTGGGACGATGCCAAAATGGAATCGGGTGCGGCTTTTGGAAACGATGGTTTATACTTAGAAAAATTTATTGAAGAGCCTCGTCACATCGAAATTCAAATTGTGGGTGACCAGTATGGTAAAGTTTGCCACCTTTCGGAGCGTGATTGCTCGATTCAACGCAGACACCAAAAATTACTTGAAGAAACTCCTTCACCAGTAGTAACACAAGAATTACGTGAGCAAATGGGCGAAGCTGCCATTAAAGGTGCGGCTGCCATTGGTTATGAAGGTGCAGGAACAATTGAGTTTTTGGTTGACAAACACGGCAAGTTCTATTTCATGGAAATGAATACCCGTATTCAGGTTGAACATCCTATTACGGAAGAAGTTACTGATTTTGACTTGATTAAAGAACAAATAAAAGTAGCGGCTGGCGTACCAATTTCGGGCAAAAATTACTTTCCAAAATTATTTGCCATGGAATGCCGTATCAATGCCGAAGACCCTAAGAATAATTTCCGACCTTCGCCAGGCAAAATTACTAATCTCCATTTCCCAGGCGGACACGGTGTCAGAATTGATAGCCACGTTTATGCAGGATATACAATTCCGTCAAACTATGATTCGATGATTGCCAAGTTAATTGTAACTGGGCAATCGAGAGCAGAAGTGCTTACACGAATGAAACGTGCTTTGCAGGAATTTGTGATTGAAGGTGTAAAAACTACGATTCCGTTCCATATCAAATTGATGGATGACGAAGTTTTCAAATCTGGCTTATTTACAACAGCTTTTTTAGATACATTTGATTTTAGTGATTTATAAAAAGTAGTTAATTGCCGACAGTCAACAGATTTTATAAAAAGCTCCCTAACAGGAGCTTTTTTAGTTTCAATACATCTTCCAAATATCATAACCAAACCTCAGAATTAGCCCAAAAACTACTACCAAAAAGAGAATTCTGATAAAGCCATTTCCACGTAAAAGTGCCATCCGACTACCAATGTAAGAGCCAGCCATATTAAAAAGCATCATTGGTAATGCTACTTCAAAAACCACAAATCCTTTACTTACAAAGAAAATTAGCGAACAAATATCAGCAATGACATTGACCACTTTTGAAATAGCCGAAGCCGTCAAGAAGTTATAGCCAATGATACTTACAAAGCCAAAAACCAATAAACTACCAGTTCCTGGCCCTACAAAGCCATTGTAAAAACCCGTTGTCATGCCAATTAACAAACCATAAAGAGGAATTTTACTCAACTCAAAACGATGTTTTTCTTCATGACCTAAATCCTTTTTACGATAAGTATAAATCGCAATCAAGGTCATTAAGATCAAAATCGTTGGTTTCAAGATTCGTTCGCTCATCAAACTCGACATCAAAGCTCCTAAATATGACATAATTCCCGCCCCAATTCCTGCATAAAGAACGGTTTTGAGTGGGATTTTAACTTTTTTAGAATATTGATAGCCCGCAACGGCCGTTCCCATAAATGAAGCAAAACGATTCGTTCCGATGATTTGTGGAACCGAATAACTCGGAAATAAAATGAATAATGCAGGGGCTTGTACTAAACCGCCACCGCCAACAATAGAATCAACAAAGCCTGCTAAAAAAGCAGCAAGACAAGCAAAAAAAGTAATTGTAACCAAGAGAATTTTAATTGAAAATGAAAAATAAGACGTTTGATTTATAAAAAATACAATCTCGTGGTTTTCAAACTGTTTTATATTTTTTTATGCGTTTGGGGTTATACCAAAGCCAAAAACCACTAAAAGAAAGCAAAATTAAACTTAAAGAAACAATTGTGGTATAAAAAAGCTTTATTTCATCATTTTTAGTATTCACCCAAAAATCCAAAATAGAACCATCATGAATTTTTTCAATAATATCAGAATTTCGTCTTGAAACCGACATAATTTTACCTGATGTACAGTCAACCTGTAATTCGGTAAAATGTTCGGTAAAAACAATTTTTGCAACGCCTTTTTGTGGTCTTACATCAATTCTATCTATTTCGCTTGATAATTTTAGGCTGTCTTCGGCAAATTGCTTGGCAGTGTGCTGAATATTATCAAGCGAAAGCCATGTGGCTGATTCATTATTTGTCCCTTTTTTAGTGCTTGGCAGCAAACCTATATTTTTTTTCCATCCTAAAAGCAAGCCTGTTGCTCCAATAAGAAACATAAATACAAACAAAGGAACAGCAATCCATTTATGAAGTTTTCGGTAAAATCGGGTATTCTTGGCTATTTTTTCTGTTTGTACTGACAATGTAATATTGTTTATTTAAAAAATCATTTTTATATTCTCTCAACCTTTACTGCCACATTATTAAAAGCAGCATTGCCCGTCAATTCGTCCAAAACTAACTCGTCGGTCAAATCATTGATGCTCACTCCTGCGTGTTGGATTGCAATATCAAGTTGCACACCTTTTCGGGCATGCCCGTAGCCGTGCGGCATACTCACAACTCCTTGCATCATGTGGTCAGTAATTTCGATAGGAAGCTCAATAGTGCCAACTCTCGATGTAACTTTCACTGAAGAATTTGCTTCAAGACTCAACTTTTTTGCATCTTCCGAATGAATCATTAGCGTACAACGATTACGACCTTTTACCAATCTTTCCGAATTGTGCATCCAAGAATTATTGTCTCTCAAATGTCTTCTTCCGATTAACAAAAATTCAAAACCATTTTGTAAGTCACTCATATTCAACGACTTACGCAATCTTTCAATATCTTTTACCAAAATTTCGGGAGCAAGGTTAATTCTTTTTTCTGACGTAAAAAGTCGGTTAGGCAAGCACGACTTTAAAGCACCCAAATCAATTCCATGCGGATTTTCTCTGAGTTTTTGGAGTGAAAGTCCATAAGGTCCGAATTGCAAACCTAAGTCTAATTTTATTTCAGGAGCTTCTGAAACAAAACCTTCGTTGCTCAAATTCGGTTGATTCATGCGATAAGCTAATTCTTGATAAATTTCCCAATCGTATTTTGCCCCTTCAGTTTTCGGGAAAAGTGCTTCCGAAAATTTGGCTGTATTTCGAACCGCCAAAACGTGAAAAGTCATGTCGTAATGTGGCACTTCCAAACCAGTAGCGGGCGGCAAAATAATATTGGCATATTTGGTGCTTTCATTAATGTAAATATCAATCGCAACCATGTATTCTAAAGTTTCAAAAGCTTTATCAAGTTGCCCGCCATTGGGTGTAGACAAAATCGGATTTCCGCAACTGGTAATCAAGCATTTTATCTGATTTTCGCCTTCGGTCAAAATTTCTTCGGCGAGCGTTGCCACGGGCAATTCACCTAAAAACTCGGGCAAACCCCTTACCCTACTTTGCCAACGATTGAAACGATTATCGGTTTTAGCTCTTGCCAGAAAATCAACGGCAGGAGCAGTAAACATCGCTCCGCCAGTACGGTCAAGATTTCCAGTTAGCACATTTATCGCATTGATAAGCCACTGAGCAATACTGCCAAAAGTCTGTACCGATACCCCCACCCTTCCGTAACAAACGGCAGTTTTGGCATTGACAAAATCATGTGTAAGTTGACGAATATTTTCAGCCGAAATGCCTGTTTGTTTCTCAATTTTTTCGGGTGTAAACTCAGAAGAGATTGTCTTTAAAAGCTCAACTCCATCTGTAAAATCACTTAATCTGCTTAAATTCACTAAGTTTTCGGCAAAAAGTGTTTGAATTATTGCCAGAAGCAAAAAGGCATCTGTTCCTGGACGAATAAAGAAATGTTGGTCGGCTTTGGCAGCAGTTTCTGTTAATCGTGGGTCAATCACAACAACTTTTCCACCTCGTTTTTGAATGGCTTTTAAGCGATTTGCTACGTCTGGCACCGACATTATACTGCCATTGGAAGCAATCGGATTGCCGCCAATAATGAGCATATAATCTGTAAAATCAATATCAGGGATCGGCATCAACATTGGGTGTCCGAACATTTGCCAAGCAGCAAAATGATGCGGTAATTGGTCAGCAGATGTTGCTGAAAAAAGGCTTTTTGTATGTAATGATTTAGCAAAAAGCGGTGAGTTCATGGTAGTTCCCAAATTATGAATCGAAGGGTTTCCTTGGTACATCGCCACGGCATTTTTGCTATTTTTTGATTGAATTTCTTTGATTTTACTCACAACTTCTTCAAAAGCAGCTTCCCAAGAAATCTGTTGCCAGCCATTTTCAGTACGCTTTACAGGCAATTTGAGGCGATTTGGGTCTTCATAAATATCTTTCAGAGCAACGGCTTTCGGACAAATATGTCCACGACTAAAAGGGTCGTTTTTATCGCCTTCTATTTTTATTACAACGCCATTTTCTACTTTTATTTCGAGTCCACACATGGCTTCGCAGAGGTTGCAAGTACGGAAATGTGTCAAGTTTTCCATTATAAATTTTTAGTGTTGAATATTGAGGTAAGCAAGTTAGGTGTTTTTTAGGGAATACTTTTCACATAAGATAAGAAATTATGTTTAAATTTGAACATAATTTTTGTCCTTTTCTCGTAATTTATGTCTCTTTCAAATTTCTTTAAAAAAGTTCAAAAAGTTATAGAGGCAAATCCTGCGGTATTTAACCTCGACCCACCAACGCCCGCTATTGTAAAAAAAATGCAGGAGATTTTGGAAAAACACGTACCAGAAACTGCCGTAGAATATTGTTTCAAATTATGGCAATCACAGCCCTTTTCATTCAAGATTTCTCGTACTCGTAGCAGTTGTTTCGGAAATTATACTTTTCGTGACGGACAGCACAAAATCACCGTTAATCATGACCTACATCATTATGCTTTTTTGATAACGTATATACACGAAATTGCTCACCAAAGAGCTTGGCTCGACAAAAGCAGGCGTAAAATTGAGCCTCACGGCAAAGAATGGAAAAAAAAATTTCAGGATTTGATGACACCAATCCTCAATTTAAACGTTTTTCCTGAGAAGGTACTCATTCCCTTGAGTCAATATATGCAAAACCCTGCCGCCTCGTCGGTGAGTTATGCCCCTTTATTTGAGGCGTTGCGGAGTTTTGATGTGAAAGAAGAGAATGAAGTGTCTTTGGCAGAACTTACTGACAATCAATGGTTTATGTTTAGAAACAACGTTTTTCAGAAATTAGAAATACGCCGCACGAGGGTTTTGTGTTTGGAAAAAAAATCTAAAAAACGATATACTATTTTAGCAACGGCAAGGGTAAAGCTTATTCAGTAAACAGTTATTAGTCAAAAATCAGCATTTGTATCTATTAAAAAAAATATCGAAATCGAAAATTCGGCAAGCAGCAATGTTCTTCCTTTTTTTGCTATTTCCCTATTTATCCTCATACGCCCAACCTTCCGTACTTTCCAAAGGCGAATGGTATAAAATAGCCACCACACGTATGGGCGTACACAAAATTGATGCTAATTTTTTGAAAAGAGCAGGCATTGATATTTCAAAAGTCAATCCTCAAAACCTTCGAATTTATGGAAATGGAGGTGGTTTGCTTCCCCAAGCTAATAATATTCCTCGTCCAACAGATTTAACCGAAAATGCTATTGAAGTTGTTGGTGAAAATGATGGAAAATTTGATGCTTCCGACTACATTATTTTCTATGCCGAAAGCACACATCAAGTAATTTACAACACTGATAATCAGCAATTTACTCATCAAAACAACCCTTACTCTGATTCTACTTTTTGTTTTTTAAATATTTCTGACACAAAAGGGTTACGCATCAAAAATCAGGCTTTAGTAGCCGCTACAAAATCGGTCAATAGCTTCGATAATTTTAGTTTTCATGAAATTGACCAACGAAATATCGTTAGTTTAGGTGGTAAAGATTTGGGTGGTTCGGGGCGTGAATGGTACGGCGAGTCTTTCGGATTAAGTAACGAACAAAATTTCGAGCTAAAAACCGAAGGGATTTTGCCCAATTCTGTCATTAAAATTACTTCTGCTGTATTGGGAACTTCATTTGTGCCAACCAAAGTCAGTATAAAATTAAATACCGATTCATTGATTGGCACTCAAAATTTAAGAACGATTGGTGCAGGAACTTATGAAGTCAAAGGCAATGAAAACATTCAAACATTTTCAAGCATTTCCAACGGAAAAAATACTCAAAAACTTAGCTTTATTTTCGATAAAAATGGTCAAAATTCATCAGTTGCTTATTTGAACTATTTTGAGATTCAAACTAAGCGAAAGTTACAGTTTTATGACCAACAAACTGTCGTTCGTTCGATAGAAAGTTTAGCAAATAAGACCACCAATTTTGTAATTTCACAAGTGAGTCTTCAACAAAGAATTTGGAATATAACCAATCCTCTGATTCCTGAAAATATTTCTATTCAAACAAACAACTTAGAAGCAAGTTTTGGCGTAGAAACAAGTGATGTTTTGAAAACTTTTTTACTTTTTTCGGAGAATAATTTAATCGAACCAAATAATATACAAAAAATAACTAATCAAAACATTCAACAATCACAAACACCTGATTTGTTGGTAGTTACAGTAAAAAACTGGCGAGAACAAGCAGAAAAGTTAGCAGATTTTCGTAGAAAAAATGATGGTTTGTCTGTCATAGTTGTGAGTATTGACGAGATTTATAACGAATTTTCATCAGGTAAACCTGACCTGAGTGCCATTCGAGATTTTGCTCGTTTTTTATGGTTGAAAAATTCTCAAAAATTTAAATATTTATTACTTTTTGGCGATGCTACTTTTGATTATAAAAACATCATTCAATACTCGTCTGTCAACACCAATTTGATGATTCCGACTTACGAAAGTCGTGAATCGCTCGACCCAGTAAGAAGCTACGCATCGGACGACTATTTTGGATTTTTTGAAGAAACTGAAGGTCAATGGATTGAAAATGAAATCGGAAATCATACCCTCGAAATCGGCATCGGACGTTTGCCCGTAAAAACTGAAGACGAAGCAAAAAACGTGGTTGATAAGCTAATTTTCTATGCTAATAACCCAAAAACTGTTGGTAATTGGCGAGAAAAAATCAGTTTTGTAGCTGATGATGGCGACAATAATATTCACCAAAAAGATGCAGACGATATTTCAAAACTAACAGCAGAAACAAATAAACACCTGATAGTTAACAAGATATACGTTGATGCTTTTCCGCAAATAGCTACGGCTAATGGAGCAATTGCCCCACAAGTAAACAAAGCACTCAATAAAGCGGTCAATGAAGGTTCACTTATTATCAATTATAGTGGGCATGGTGGCACAGACGGTTGGACAGAAGAAAAGATTTTGACCAGAGAACAAATTCAAAATTGGCGAAATCTGAATAATATGCCACTTTTTCTGACTGCCACTTGTTCATTTGGGCGTTTCGACGACCCTGCTAATGTTTCGGGTGCAGAAATGGCAATGCTTAGTCCTCGAGGGGCGGCAATTGGCTTACTTACTACCACTCGCCCCGTATATTCTAACACTAATTATTTACTAAATTCGGCATTTTACAAGGCTCTCTCGACTAAAAATAGCAATAATTCGTTACGTTTGGGCGATATTTTGAAACAAACAAAAAATAATTCTTTTAGTGGTGTAATCAACCGAAACTTCTCTCTTTTGGGCGACCCTTCAATGAAATTGGCTTACCCAAAAGACAAAATTGTTTTAACAAAAATTAATGGCCAAAGTCCCGAAAAGCAAACATTAAAGGCTTTATCGAAAGTACAATTCGAAGGAGAAATTTTAAACTTAGTCAATAGCACTCGCCGAACAGATTTTAATGGAAAAATACTTATTTCTGTTTTTGATAAACCTTCGGAGGTGAGTACCTTGAATCAGAAAAAAGATGGGAAGTTTTTATACAAAGTTTATCGAAATCAAATTTTTGAAGGAAAAGTTGAAGTCAAAAATGGTATTTTCAAAGTTAATTTCATCGTACCCAAAGACATAAATTATCAATTGGGGCAAGGAAAAGTAAATTTCTATGCAGTTTTGGCTGATAGCACCGCCGATGCGATTGGAAGTTACGGCGAACTAATGATTGGCGGCAGCGAGACAAACATCGAAAGCGACACGCAAGCCCCCAAAATAAGCCTTTCTGTTGATGGAAACAATGTGCTGAAAGCTGATGTTTCAGACGAAAATGGCATCAATATTTCCCAAGCAGGCATCGGGCATGAAATGCTTTTGACACTCAATGATACCTTACAAATAGTTGCTAATCAATACTTTACGAGTGAAAATGATTATACGAAAGGAATCATCAAATACGCTTTTGGCAAACTACCTGCGGGAGCATATACCGTTAAATTAAAAGTTTGGGATACCTATAATAATTCTGCCGAAGTATCGTTAAAGTTTATAGTAGAAAGCGAAAAATTCAAGATTTTGAGCGTTTATAATTTTCCAAATCCATTTGAAGAGTTAAGTAATTTTCACATCGAACATAATGCTGAAAATCAAGATTTAACATTCAAAATCGAAGTTTTTGATGGTTTAGGAAAAGTTGTTTTTGAAAAACACGAAACCTGTTATTCTTGCGACAAAACAGTAAACCTTGGCATGAATATTGAGCCAAAAAACTGGATAAAAGGCATCTATTTTTACCGAATTTCTGCCCATTCTTCTACCGAAAACACAACAAGTACCGCATCAGGGAAAATGGTTTTTTGGAAGTAATTAAGAAAATCTGTTATATTTGACCTTATTTTTGAAACATTATACGAATTACGAGATTTAGCGGCACATAGTATTAACATATATTTTTCAAGCACTCGTAAATCGCCATTGCACCAAACAACCGTTCAAAAATTGTAAATAGAATACTGTAAATACTATAAAAAACCTTAATCAGAAGGTAGAATATTAAAAAGTCTCACATGAAACGTAAATTATTAACCGCTTTGGCAAGTGTAGTTTTGATGAATACCTTGACGAGCCAAGCACAAGTAAATAATAAAAGCCAACAAAGAGTTATTGTGCCTGCTGTGCCTTTTCTTACTATTTCTCCCGATTCGAGAGGTGCATCAATGGGCGATGCGGGCGTAGCTTCAACACCTGATGCCAACTCAATGTATTGGAATACGGCAAAATTGGCGTTTATCGATAAAAGCATTGGTTCAACCGTTTCATACACTCCTTGGCTACGCGATTTGGTTGATGATATGGGCCTGATTCATGCTTCTATCTTCAAAAAAGCAGCAAAAGACCAAGCATTAGGGCTTTCGATGACTTATTTTAATCAAGGCGAGATACAATTTACAACAGCTACTGGACAACCCAACGGAACTTTCCAATCAAGAGAATTTAATATTGCGGGTGGTTACAGCCGAAAGTTAGGAAGAGATTTTTCGATGGGTCTGAATCTAAAATATATTCATTCAAATCTTATTGGTTCACAAGTAGTAAATAACTCATCAAGCAAGCCAGCCAATACTGTTGCAGGAGATATTTCGTTCTATTATGTAAAAGAAAAACCAAGTGCAACAAGCAAGGACAAGGGCGTAATATACTCGGCAGGAGCAGTTATTCAAAATCTTGGTGGTAAAGTAAATTATGGTAGAGATGCTTATTATTTACCTACAAATCTTAAACTCGGTGGTGGCTTGAATTATAAAATTGATGCCCATAACCAATTCAATTTTTTGGTTGATGTAAATAAACTTTTAGTGCCAACTCCACCTTTGAGAAATAATACAGGAGTAATCGTGAAAGGAAAAGACCCTCAAACAACAGGAGTTATCTCAGGAATTTTTGGTTCATTCAACGATGCTCCCGATGGATTTAAAGAAGAATTAAGAGAATTTACGGGTTCATTCGGTGTAGAATATTGGTATAATAATATTTTTGCCGTTCGTGGTGGATATTTTGCAGAAAGCAATGCAAAAGGCGGTAGAAAATATGCAACAATGGGTTTAGGTTTCAGAATAAAAAATAGTTACGGTATTGACTTAGCATACTTAGTACCGACTACACAGGGTAGCCCATTGGCTAATACTTGGAGGGTTTCATTGATATTTGATATGGAAGCTAAAAAAGTAAGTAATCCAACTGAAGGCACTGGCGTAGATAATTGAGTAATAATAATATGAAATATTAACGTCAGCAGGATTTTGAATTCTGCCGACGTTTTTTTTTAAATTGGTCGCATATTTTAGGGATTTGGGCGTATATTTCTATACATTTAGCCTTTTCTGACTAAATTTGTTTAAGACAAAAACCATAAGTAAGAATGTTTAAAACCTCTCTGACCGCTACTTTTCTATTTCTAAGCATTTTTTCTTTCGCACAAAAGAAAAACGACAAAGTCGAATACCATATTCACCGAGCTACATCGCCCATAAAAATTGATGGTGTTGTTAATGAAAAAGGCTGGGCGGATGCTCAATTAGCTACCGATTTTTATCAAGTTTTGCCCATGGATACGTCTTATGCAAAAGTACGTACCGATGTAAAAATGACTTATGATGACAAAAATCTTTATGTTGTTTTTACCAATTATGACAAACTACCTGGGCCATATATGGTAGAATCTTTAAAACGAGATTTCAATTTTGGCAAAAACGACAACGATTTACTATTTTTAGATACTTTTAACGACCAAACCAATGGTTTTTCGTTTGGCTCTAATGCCATGGGAGCTCAATGGGACGGTCTGATGTTTAATGGAAGTAATATAAGTTTGACGTGGGAAAACAAGTGGGTTTCGGAAGTAAAATATGACGACGAAAAATGGGTTTGGGAATGTGCCATTCCGTTCAAAACCCTGCGTTATAAAAAAGGAATTACCCGTTGGGGTGTAAACTTTAGTCGTTTAGACTTAAAAACGACCGAAAAATCGTCTTGGGCTCCAGTGCCACGCCAGTTTCCGACGGCATCGCTTGCATATGCAGCTTCATTAATTTGGGACGAAGCACCGCCAACGGCTACCTCAAATATCTCGGTTATTCCTTATATTTTGGGTGGAATAAGCCGAAACCAAGACAAAAAGCTTCCAACCAATTACAGAGGCGATATTGGCTTCGATGCAAAAGTTGGTCTTACTTCTTCATTGAATCTTGATTTAACGGTCAACCCAGATTTTTCGCAAGTTGAAGTTGACCAACAGCAAACAAATCTCGACCGATTTGAGTTGTTTTTTCCCGAAAGAAGGCAGTTTTTCTTAGAAAATGGCGATTTATTTTCCAACTTTGGTTATCAGAATCTTCGTCCGTTTTTTTCACGTCGAATCGGTTTAAATACGCCCATTAAATTTGGGGCAAGAGTAAGTGGAAAACTCAATAAAGATTGGAGAATTGGTATTATGGACATGCAAACTGGAAAAAGTGATGCAGTCTCAAACGCCCAAAACTTTGGCGTAATTGCTTTGCAACGACAGGTTTTTGCCCGTTCAAATATTGCAGTGATGTTGATAAACAAGCAAACCATTGATTATCAGTCAGTTGCCGACAAAAAAACAGTCAATGAATATAATCGAAACTTAGCGATTGAGTATAATTTGCTTTCACAAAACAACGCTTGGACAGGAAAACTGATGTATTTTAAGGCATTTAGCCCGAATGCAAAAAAGGATGACGGCGTTTTTGCAGGAAATATATTGTATACCAATAAAAGGTTGACGACAGGATTTGAATTTGAGAATGTGGGCAACAATTACACTGCTGAAGTGGGTTATGTACCACGGATCAACTACGGGAAAATAAATCCTCAAGTTGGTTATTTGTTTTTTCCAAAATCGAAAAATATTTTGAGCCATGGCCCAACTGCCATGCTGACGCACTATTTTACAAAAGATTTTTCGCAAGAAACTGAAAATGAAAAATTTATATCCTACCGAATAAACTTTAGAAAAACCAATACCTTGATGGCGTGGGTGGCTCATAATTATGTGTATTTATTAAGGCCTTTTGACCCAACGAATTTTGCAGGAGTTTTCTTGCCTCGGAATAGTGAGCACAAATGGAATTCTTTTGGACTTGATTACACATCGAAGCCCCAATCGCTACTTACTTACTTGGTCTCGAGCCGATATGGTGGCTACTATGCCAACGGAACACGTCTCCGCCTTAATGGTGAAGTTGGTTACCGTTTTCAGCCTTATGTAGCTATCACGATGAATGCCAATTACAATCATCTGGATTTTAAATCCGACCCTATTTTACCAAAAGAATTGGTCAATAAACAATATAATTTTTGGCTTGTTGGACCTAGAATTGATGTTACTTTTACAAATAAATTATTTTTCACTAACTTTATCCAGTTCAACAATCAAAACAAAAACGTCAATCTAAATACTCGACTTCAGTGGCGTTATAGTCCAGCGTCAGATTTATTTTTGGTTTATACCGACAACTATTATTCTGATACTTTCCAAGTTCGAAACCGAGCTTTGGTTTTGAAATTTACTTATTGGTGGAATATTTAAAAACTTACGATTTACGAATTTCGAGTAAAAATCATATACGTTTCTGATAGTCAGCAATTTATGCATGAATTTAGTCAAACAATTTACAAATTGTAATTCGCAAATCTTAATTCGAAAATAATGAAAGCCTTACTCCTCATTTTATTTCCTACTTTAACCTTTGCTCAAACTATGAATTTTGAGATTCAGGGGCATCGTGGCAGTCGTGGACTAATGCCCGAAAATACTATTCCTGCTTTCAAAAAAGCAATAGATTTGGGCGTGCAAACACTCGAATTAGATGTGGTTATTTCAAAAGATAAGCAGGTGGTCGTTTCGCACGACCCTTTTTTCAACCCCGACTGCACGACCGACCCTAAAGGAGAATTTGTTACTAAAAAAACTTCTGGCAACTTATATTTACTTGATTATCAAGATATTAAAAGATTTGACGTAGGGTCAAGAGGTAATAAAAATTTTCCCGAGCAAAAAAAAACAAGTACTTATAAGCCTTTACTGAAAGACATGATTCGGGAAAGTGAAAAGTATGCTAAGGCTAAAGGTGTTCCGCCTTTAAAATATAACATCGAAATAAAAAGCGAGGAAAAAGAATACGACAAATCGCAGCCACAAGTTGCCGAATTTTCTGATTTAGTTTATAAAGTTATTATCCAACAACTACCCGTCGAAAGAGTAACTTTACAAAGTTTCGATTATAACGTTTTGAAGCATTGGCACAAACAAATGGAAACAGGGAAGTATCAAAAAATTGCTCTTGCAGCTTTAATTGAGCCAACTGATAATAATGACATACAACCCAATTTAGACAAACTAGGTTTTAAACCACCTATTTGGAGTCCATATTTTATGCAATTAAATGAAACTCGTATAAAGCAATTACATGATTTAGGCATAAAAGTTATCCCATGGACAGTAAATAAGCGTGAAGAAATGGAAAAAGTGAAGGCTTTGGGTTGCGATGGACTCATTACCGACTATCCCGACCGTGCAAAAGGTTTGTGAGAGTCAGAAAAAAACCTTAATTTTCCGCAAAATTCAACCTTGAGTAAGTAATATTTCAAATCCAATGGCACTCCTAAACGACGTTCTCAGCTTTTTTATCAAACGCCGCATCGAACGTATTGAAGAGTTTTTGCGACACCCGATTGATACGCAGCATCGGGTTTTTCATGACCTTATCGAAAATGCTCGTTATACAGAATGGGGCTTGAAATACGACTACAATAGCGTTGATACCATCAAAGATTTTCAGGAAAGAGTGCCTATTTCGACTTACGAAGAGCTTTTTCCATATATTGAGCGTGTCTTGAAAGGCGAGCAGAATATACTTTGGGCATCAGACATAAAATGGTTTTCAAAATCTTCTGGTACAACCAATTCACGCAGTAAATTTATTCCCGTTTCCGACGAATCGCTCGAAGATTGTCATTATCGTGGAGGTAAGGATATGATGACCCTCTATTTTCATAACCGTCCTGATTCAAAACTGTATGAAGGAAAAGGTCTTTCGATTGGCGGAACTTTACACCCAAATCCTTATAATATTGAAACCCAAGCGGGCGATATTTCGGCAGTAATTACCAAAAATCTTCCTGCATGGGCCGATTTTATTCGTACTCCCCCAAGTGAAATTGCATTATTAGACAATTGGGAGCAAAAAATGGAGCAAATGATTCAGATTTGTACGCCCGAAAACGTGACGAGTATTCTGGGCGTGCCAACTTGGACGGTGGTATTACTCGAAAATATGTTGGAACGGTCAGGCAAGAAGAATATGCTTGAAATTTGGCCTAATTTTGAGGTTTTTGTACATGGAGCCGTTGCTTTTCAGCCATATCGAGATTTATTTCGAACCAAACTTTTCCCATCAGACCAAGTAACTTATCTCGAAACTTATAATGCTTCTGAGGGTTTTTTTGCTATTCAGGATGAACTTGGTAGAGTTGGTGAAATGCTTTTGATGCTTGATTATGGCGTTTTTTATGAATTTATTCCAATGGAGGAATGGGACAAAGAGCATCCTAAAACGCTGACATTGGAAGAAATAGAATTAGACAAAAATTATGCTTTGGTGATTTCGACCAATGCCGGTTTATGGCGATATAAAATTGGAGATACTATCAAGTTTACGTCGCTTGACCCTTATCGAATCAAAGTGAGCGGTCGCACTAAGCACTTTATCAATGCTTTTGGTGAAGAAATTGTTATTGAAAATGCCGATGAGGCTATTACGGAAGCCTGTGCTGCAGCAAATGCAAGCATTGTGGACTATACGGCTGGGCCAGTTTATATGGGCGACGGCAGCAAAGGTCGTCATGAATGGATAATCGAATGCTCGCAAAAACCTGATAACGAAGTAGTTTTTATTAAGGTTTTAGACGATACACTTCGCAAAATAAACTCCGATTATGATGCCAAACGCTACAAAGACATGGCTCTTTTGCCACCAAAAGTCCATTTCGTAGAAAACGGCACATTTTACCATTGGATGTCGAAACGAGGTAAATTAGGTGGACAAAACAAAGTTCCACGCCTAAGTAATTCACGAGAATATTTAGATGATATATTATTGATGGTCAATGAATTAGCATAAAAATTATTTGCGAATGACGATTTAAGATTAAAAAAGTAAATCATTGATAATCAAATAGTTATATCGCTGTCATTCGTAATCGCAGTGGCGAACCGCTCGTAATTCGTAAATATTCCCAACATTCACTCATTCTAACAATCACTCATTCAAAATTAAAGATGAAACTATTCCGTTTTGGTGAACCAACCAAAGAAAAAACTGGTATTATTCTTTCCGATGGAAAAAAAATTGATGTATCAGCCTTTGGCGAAGATTATAACGAAAACTTCTTTGCCACCAACGGCATTCCAAGATTAGCCGATTGGCTTGAAACCAATTTGGAAAACTGTGCCGAAGTAGCCGATGATATACGTTTAGCCTCGTGCGTAGCTCGTCCATCAAAAATTATTTGTATTGGATTGAATTATGCCAAACACGCTTTGGAGTCGAGTATGCCAAAACCAACTGAACCCGTTGTTTTTTTGAAAGCAAGTTCGGCACTTTGTGGGCCAAACGATGATGTAATTATTCCCAAAAACTCTGTTAAAACCGATTGGGAAGTTGAATTGGCTTTTGTCATTGGCAAGAAAGCAAGTTATGTGAGCCAAGAAGATGCGATGAATTATATTGCGGGCTATTGCTTGCACAATGATTATAGCGAGCGTGAATTTCAGTTGGAACGTGGCGGACAGTGGGCAAAAGGAAAAGGTTGCGATACTTTTGCTCCACTCGGGCCATTTTTGGCAACAATAGACGAAGTAGGCGACCCACAAAATTTGAGACTTTGGCTAAAAGTAAACGATGAATTACTGCAAGATTCTAACACTGACGATATGATTTTTGATATTTCTGTCATTGTGAGTTATCTAAGTCAATTTATGACTCTGCTTCCTGGCGATGTTATTTCTACAGGAACTCCCGCTGGCGTAGGTCTTGGTTTCAAACCACCACGCTACCTAAAAGCAGGTGATATTGTAGAGTTAGGAATCGAAAATTTGGGTACACAAAAGCAGACTGCTGTAGCCTATGTGTAAAAAACAAATAAAAGCATTTATTAGAAAGCCACATTTATAAGTAATGTGGCTTTTTTATTGATATTTTTAGAATATAACCTTAAAATCATCTAATTTTAGGGACGATTATAGCCCTTTTTTCTACAAAAATATCAAGCCCAAAATGAAAAAGTTTTTATTATTTATCTGCCTGATAGTCAGTCATTTAAGTTTTTCGCAACAAGCGTGTCTTTGTTCACAGAACTTTGATTTTGCTTATCAAAAAATTAAAGATAATTATGCTGGTTGGAGCGATAAAATTACGCCACAAAACCAAGCCGAATTTGATAAACTCACGCAAGAGGTTCGAGAAGCAGCAAAAAAAATTACTAATGAGCGTGAGTGTTTTTTTCTACAAAAAAAATGGTTTGATTTCTTCAAAGATGGTCATCTTTTTATTAGCCCAATTACACCTTATACCGTTAATGATTTACCCGAAGTTATAGCAAGTCGAGCGGCAAAAGTGCCTCAATTGGCATTTAACGAAACTAATTTTACACAATATTTGAAAGAAAATGAAGCAAAATTACAATCCGTTGAAGGGATTTGGGAAAGTGATGATAAGGCATATAAAATTGGTATTTTGAAAGACAAAGCTAATCCAAAAAAGTTTACCGGCTTTCTTTTAGCAGACCGTGATGCCGCCTGGAAAGCAGGTAAAGCCAAGTTTGAAATGCTCCAAGTAGCTCCTTTAAAATATGTAACCAATTATTATTATGCCGATTTTTCGAACGAAAAAAACTTTACTCGTGAAATAAAAAACTTCTTAATCATAGAAAATATCTATAAATTCAACAAGATTTTTCCTATTCCAAAAGAAGAAATAAACAATGAAGATCTACTACACCGAATTGCTGATTATCGTATCGAAAAAATAGATAATGAAACAGTTTTTCTTGTTTTACCGCCTTTTACTCTACCCAATGCCCCCGAATTTGTGCAAGAATTGCTAATGGCAAATGAGGAAGTTTTGAAAAATACGCCTAATTTAATCATTGATTTGCGTAATAATCCAGGGGGCGATGATGCCGCCTTCACGGCATTGTTTCCTTATATTGCAACGAGTTCGATTATAAGAAAAGGAGGTATTTTTCGGTCAACAGACGAAAACATCATTTCGCTCAAGCATGAGTTAGAAGCAATTCAAGAATATCCTATTTATAAAGAACGACTTACACCTAAATTACAGTACGTTGTGCAACAGATGGAAGTAAATAAAGGCAAATTTATTAATGGTCCAGACAAAGAATTTGCTTCTGGAAAAGTGATGGCGAACCCTAAAAAGGTAGCTTTTTTAGTTAATAAAAATACTGCAAGTACAGCAGAGCAGTTTATTTTAGAAGCAAAACAAAGTAGTAAAACAATAGTTTTTGGAGAAAACACAAAGGGTTTGGCAGATTATATTGAAGTTCGAGATTGGGGTTTGCCGTGTTACGGCTGGCGAGTAGCATTTTCTTTAGCAAAAAATCCACGTTTAGCTCAAAAAGCTATTGACAACGTTGGTATTGCTCCCGATGTCAAAATCGGAGAAAACGAAGCCGATTGGGTAGAATTTGTAAAGAATTATTTAAAAAAATAACAATAAATTTTTCTTCGTAAATTCAGTTACATCAAAAGGTTTTTTATCTTTGACGCAACAAAATTTTCTCAAACTATGAAAAAAACATTCTGGATAATTCTCTCAGGAATTGTCTTACTTACCTCCTGCCGCAAAAATGCGTCTTCAAACGACCCTAAAATCAATGAACTTCTCAAAGATTTTGCCAACAAACGAGTAAAACTACCTAATGGCTGGTCGCTTACTCCAGCAGGCAGAAGTGTAAATTTAGCCAACGATTTACCGCTAAATTTAGTTGTTTCCCCGTCAAAAAAGTATTTAGCAATTACTAACAATGGTCAAGGAAAGCAAAGTATTACGCTCATTGATGCCCAAACCGAGCAAATTTTAGACGATAAAGCTATCGAAAAATCGTGGGTGGGCTTAGCTTTTAGTCCTGACGAAAAAAACGTTTATGTTTCGGGTGGAAATGATAATAAAATATTAGTTTATCGCCTTGAAAATGGCAAATTGATTAATGATTCTGAAATAGTTTTAGGTAAACCGTGGCCCACAAAAATATCCCCAGCAGGTTTATGCGTTACAGACAAAAATTTGTTTGTGGTGTCAAAAGAAAACAGCTCGCTTTACGTTTGCAATCTTGCCGATAAATCAATTACGAAGCAAGTGCAATTGCCCGCCGAGCCTTATACCTGTTTGCTTTCTCCCGACAAAAAAACTTTATATATTTCGCTTTGGGGCGGAGCAAAAATTTTGTTCTATAACATTGACAATCAATTAATTACGGCAGAAGTTAATGTTGATAAAAATCCCAATGACTTACTTTTAAGTAAAGACGGAAAGTATCTTTTTGTAGCTCATGGAAACGACAATACGGTTTCATTGATTGAGACGTCTACCAAAACAAAAATCGAAAGTTTATCGGCATCATTGTACCCAAATTCACCCATCGGCACTACGCCCAATGGCTTGGCTTTGAATAATGACGAAACAAAACTTTTCATTGCCAACGCCGACAATAACTGCTTGGCAGTTTTTGATGTTACCGAAAAAGGCAAAAGCAAATCTTTGGGTTTTATTCCTACTGGGTGGTATCCAACGTCGGTAAAATTGGTTAATGATAAAATTTTTGTAACCAACGGTAAAGGTTTTTCATCATTGCCAAACCCGAAAGGGCCAAATCCTGTAAGTTCAAAAGCCTCACAAGTGAAAGGTGCAAATCCAGAAGCAAATCGTGGTTTGCAATATATTGGGGGGCTTTTCAAAGGTACACTTTCGATTATTGATATGCCTGACGAACGAACTTTGGCAGCATATTCATCATTAGTCTATGAGAACTCACCCTATAATAAAGATGTAGAACGTCAAGCAGAAGGAGAAAAAGGCAATCCGATTCCAACAAAATTAGGGGAGAGCTCACCCATCAAATATGTTTTTTATATCATTAAAGAAAACCGTACTTACGACCAAGTTTTGGGCGATATGAAAGAAGGTAATGGTGATGCGGCATTATGCCTTTTTCCTGAAAAAATCACACCAAACCAGCACGCTTTGGCTAAACAATTTGTGCTTTTAGATAATTTTTATGTTGATGCCGAAGTAAGTGCCGATGGTCATAATTGGTCAACGGCAGCTTATGCCAATGATTTTGTAGAAAAAACTTGGGTAAATAGCTACGGTGGCCGTGGTGGGAATTATGATTTTGAAGGAAGTCGAAAAATTGCCCATCCAAAAAATGGTTTTATTTGGGATTTTTGTAAAAGAGCAAATGTTAGTTATCGCACCTACGGAGAATTTACTTCTAATGGAAAAGCCACCGTTGAGATTTTGGAGGGACATTATTGCAAAAACTTTAAAGATTATAGTTTGAGCTACAAAGATATTGACCGTGAGAGTGTTTGGGAGAAAGATTTAGACTCTTTGATTGCTATTAATGAAGTTCCAAGATTCAATTCAGTTCGTATGGGCAATGACCATACTTCGGGAGCAAGAATCGGAATGCCAACCCCCGAAGCTGCCGTGGCAGACAATGATTTGGCTGTCGGTAGATTTGTAGAACATTTATCAAAATCAAAGATTTGGAACGAATCGGTTGTTTTTATTTTGGAAGATGATGCCCAAAATGGCCCCGACCATGTGGACGCTCACCGTTCGCCATGTTATGTAGCTGGGGGTTTTGTGAAACGTGGTTTTGTTGACCACACTGCCTATTCTACCACATCTGTTCTTCGTACGATGGAGCTAATTTTAGGGCTTCCGCCAATGAGCCAATATGATGCGGCCGCCAAACCTTTGTGGCGTTGTTTTTCACAAAAACCTAATAGTCAAGGTTTTACGTCGTTGTTAGCAGGAATAGATTTGAATGAAAGAAATGTGGCAATTAATATCAACTCCAAAAAATCTTCGATGTGGGATTTAAGCAAAGAAGATGCCGCCCCTGATGTTGCTTTCAATGAAGTTATCTGGCAAACCGTACGTGGACTAAATAGCAAAATGCCCGCTCCTCGTCGAAGTGCTTTTGTAGTAATTGCAAAAAAAGATGACGATGATGATGATGATTGAGAAACTTATGTACGGCGGGTTAGGAAACCCGCCGTATGTTACCTACTTTCCATAAAACTCTGCAAGATAATTACGGCACTGATTTTATCAATATTGCCTTTTATTTGGCGGTCTTTTTTCTTCATTCCGCCTGCAATCATGGTCTGAACAGCCATTTTTGAAGTAAACCGTTCGTCGTGGAGATGCACAGGTATTTCGGGGAAAGCAGTGTTTAATTCAACAATAAATCGTTCCACATAAGCAGTACCGTGGGTGCTTGTACCGTCTAAGTTTTTTGGCATTCCAACCACAAAAGCCTCAATTGGCTCATTTTGGGCATATTTTTTAAGAAATTCCAAAAGTTTTTCTGTGGGAACAGTTTCGAGTGCCGAAGCAATAATTTTGTTGGGGTCGGTTACTGCCAAACCTGTTCGTTTAGCACCGTAATCAATAGCGAGGATTCTTGGCAATTTTTTGTTTATTTAGAAAATAATTCTTACGAGATTGAAGATTTCTGATTACAGTTTTTTTGCTTCTTCCCAAAAAACATCCATTTCTGCCAATGTCATATCTTTTAGGTTTTTGTTGGCATCTTTGGCTTTTTGTTCGAGGTATTGAAAACGCTTTGTAAATTTTTTGTTGGTACGTTCCAAAGCTGTTTCGGGGTTTAAGTCAATAAAACGAGCATAATTTACCAACGAAAATAGCAGATCCCCAAATTCGGCTTCGGCTTTTTCTTTGTCGATGGCTACATCATTTTCAACATCAAACATTTCTTTAAATTCGCCTATTTCTTCTTCAACCTTCGCCCAAACTTGGCTTTTTTCTTCCCAATCAAAACCTACGCCACGAGCTTTTTCTTGAATCCTCATTGCTTTTACCAATGCAGGAAGCGATTGTGGCACACCACCCAAAACCGATTTATTTCCCTCTTTTAGCTTCAATTGCTCCCAATTTCGCTTCACTTCTTCTTCGGTTTCGGCAATCACATCACCATAAATATGTGGGTGACGAGAAACCAATTTATCGCAAATCGCATGAAGTACATCTGCTACATCAAATTCGCCTGTTTCGGAAGCAATTTTTGAATAAAATACTAAATGGAGCATAATATCCCCTAATTCTTTCTTTATTTCGGGTAAATCTTTTTCCAAAATAGCGTCTGAAAGTTCGTAAGTTTCTTCAATCGTCAGATGGCGAAGTGTATCCATGGTTTGCTTTTTGTCCCACGGACATTTTTCACGAAGTTCGTCCATGATGGTCAGCAAACGGTCGAACGCCATGAGTTTTTCCATGCGTTGCGGAGGGAATATTGGGGGAAGTTTGTTACTCATAAGCTAATGAGTGAATTTTTGAGTGAATGAGTAATAATTTTTCGATTATTCTTCTAATTCTGCAAAGTTCGTCAAATAAAAATAAAAAAGCCACCCGTTTTCACAGATGGCAATCAAAATCGTATTTTCTATGTTCTTGTGATCAATTGACCATCGACTGAAATCAACTTTTCCACTTTATTGCACAACCAACGGCTTTGGTTATGGTTGTTACTACTGGCTTACCTGTTAAAAGATTATTTACTGCATCTTCCACATACCGCTTCGTAACGCCCGACGGGTCTTGAGCATTATCGTCAATTGCACCTAAATAATGCACAACTATTTTGCCTCCTTCTTTTTTCAATACATAAACTTGTGGTGTACGCATGGCTCCAAACATTTTCGAGACTGTTTGCGTATCATCAGCCAAATATGGATATGTATAACCTTTTTCCTTCGCTCGTGCTTGCATATTGGCAAAAGAATCTTCTTCATAAGCCTCCGGATCATTGGGGTTTATACCAATAACAGGAAAGCCTTGTGACGCATATTTATTATCAAGGGCAATTACTCGGTCTTCATAAGATTTTGAAAATGGACAATGGTTTGAGGTGAAAATTACAATAAAACCTTTGGCAGAAGCAAATTCTGAGAGAGAAACCATTCTCCCATTAATATTTTTGAGCTTAAAATCAGCGATTACATCACCAATATTATACCCAAGTGCTTCGGAAGTTTTGACGGTTGGTGATTTTTTAAGTTGGGCAGCATCAACTTTTTTGAAAAAATAAGTCGAAAATACACCTCCTACAACCAACACTGCCCCCACAATCAAAATTTGCTTTTTCATTTTTACTTTATTTTAAATTTACATTAGGAATAGCGGAAAATCTATCTGCAGATTAACGTTTTGAAAATAATTTTATTTCAAAAAAAGTGCTTTATTTTTTCAGTAAGTGTCTGATAATCAAACGCTTGTTCGTAAAATTCTTTTTTACTTCCTTGACTAATCAAAGTAGCAGGAATTGACCCTGACCAATCTTTGCTTACTTTATTAATCCAACTATCATAATCTGGTTCATCCAATAAATAAACTGGCGAATTGATTTTTTTGTCCACCACAAACTTCTTTACGCTCTCCAAATCTCGCTTAAAATCAAGACTTATAAAAATAACCTTTACTTTATTTTTACGAAAATCGTTGGCTATAGCCTCAAAATTGGGCATTTCGGCAACACAAGGACTACACCACGATGCCCAAAAATTAATAACATAAATGCCCTCATTTTTTTGCATCAGTTTATCTAAGTCAGCATATTTTATCACTTCCACATTCTGAGCTGAGAGCCTATAACTGCCTAAAAAACAAGTAGTTACGAATAACAATTTGAAAATTCTCATAATTATTATAAAAAGTATTATGTAAATTTATTTTTAAATTCTGTGATTAACAACAAGTTTAAGAAATGATTGATTGCTGGAGCGAATGATTAGAATCACTTAATAAGAAATTTATCAAAATTATTCTTTTTATTTGTTCAAAAATCAACCAAACTTATAAAACAATGAAAAAACTTATCGTATTGCTCTTCATTTCTTGCTTTTGTGCAAATATTACTTTCGCACAAACTGCCTCATCCGACTCACTAAAACAATATGTTGGCACTTATAAAATGAAAGGTGATAGCCCATTTCAGTCCTACAATATTACTTTTGCCGACGGTTCAATTTCGGGCGAAGCAGATAGTTATGGTGCTAATAAATTGGTAATACAGGCAGGAACTGATAAATTTCAATCAACCAGTTCATATGGTTCTATTATTACTTTTACTCGCAATACTGATAAAAAAGTAATTGGGTTGAAAATGCTGATTGAAGGCTCTGAAATTCTTGCGGATAAGCAATAGCATTGTTTTTGGAGAATGACTTATTTCAAACCATTCTCCAAACTTATCACTTTTCCGTGTTGTAATTTCAGTCTTTTATCTACACAAGGAGGAATTTCATCTTCATAATGGGTTACATAAATTAGGGTTTTATCTAATTCTTGTACCAATTCATTGACCAAATCTCGAAAATAAACAAGGTGATTATAATCTAAACCCTGACAAGGTTCATCCAATAAAAGTAGCGGAGGATTTTTAATTAAAGCTCTTGCCAAAAAAACTTGCCGCTGTTCGCCTGTCGAAAGCTGATAAATTTTTCTTTCTGATAAATGATTGATATTCAACAATTTAAGATAGTTTTTCGTCAGTTCTCTTTCTTCATCAGTTAATTTTTTAAACAGTCCAGCCGAATCAAAAAGCCCTGAGGCTGTTGCTTTCCACACCTCTGTATTTCGGTTGAAATATAAATGCAATTCGGGAGAAACATAGCCGATGCGTTGCTTAATGTCCCAAATACTTTCGCCCGAACCACGTTTACGGTCAAAAAGATCATAATCGTTTTGGTAGCCTTGCGGGTTATCGGCAGTGATTAAGCTCAAAATTGTACTTTTCCCCGAACCGTTAGGCCCCATTAATGCCCATTTTTCGCCTCGTTTTACTTGCCAACTCACATTATCAACTACATTTACACCTTTATAACTCACCGTTACATTTCGCATATTTAAGGCATAAACGAAATCACTTTTAGTTTGTAATTGCTTTATTTTATCTAAAATTTCGGAATGAAGACTTGTTCTTGATTTGTGGACAACTTGTTGAAAATCAGCCACTTGTGTGGATAACCTACTAATTTTACCGTCAGTCAATTCTAAAACATGTGTAATACAAGATGAAATTTCATTGGGCGAAGTTATTAAAATAATTTGCACGCCCGACTTGGCTATTTGATTTAAGACTTCGTGCAACATTATTCTGCTTTCAACATCCAACCCAACAAATGGATTATCGAGCAAAAGTAGCTTGGGTTTTCGTAGCAATGATAGCGTTATGAGTGTTCGGCGAGTTTCGCCATTAGAAAGCGTAACAATGTGTCGGTCTAATAAATGACTAATTTTTAGCAAGTTAGCTTTTTCTTCAAGTTCATGATTTGAAAATTCGGGTGGTGGAAGGCTGACCGAATTTTCATCAACTGTGCCAATAGGTTTTATTTGATTTTGCAAAATTTCTCGTACTGTTGGAGCAATCTCAGCATCCATTGAGTTGAATCTTTGTTGGTAATATTGTGTAGCTGCCTGCACGATGCGATTGAAACTATAATCTTTCGCCACAAAAGCGATTTCATCATAATTGGGTTTGGTAATTGTGCCGTGTATCGGAAATGTTTTTCCCGCAATAGCATCTAAAAAAGTGCTTTTGCCCGCACCATTTCCACCGACAATTGCCCAATTTTCTCGTTCTTTTGCTTGCCAGTTTATGTTCTCTAATACTATTTGGTCGCCTTTCTGAATACTTACTTGATTGAATATTATCATTGAATTGATTGCTATGATTTATCTAATTTTCTTGATTTTTAAAAGAATTATATTTCTTACCTTTATGCTTCGCTTCAAAATTAATCATTTTTTTATGCAAGATTTAGTTTTTCTCACCCTTCTCGGCATCGTTGCCTTTCTCTATGCTTCAGTTGGACACGGTGGGGCGAGTGGATATTTGGCATTGATGGCACTTTTTAGTTTTCAGCCATCTTTGATGAAATCTTCTGCCTTGATATTAAATATTTTTGTATCTATTACTTCATTTATTCAATTTTATCGAGCTGGGCATTTCCGTTGGAAATTGTTTTATCCATTGGCTTTAGCAAGTGTTCCGATGGCATTTTTGGGTGGAACAATGGTCATTTCTGATAGTTTATATAAGAAAATGTTGGCGATTTGCTTAGTTTTGGCAATTTTCAGAATGCTGGTGAAACCTCAAAACGACAATGCTCAAAGAGAAGCCTCATTTATAGGAAGTTTGCTCATAGGTGGAGTTATCGGTCTTTTATCAGGAATGTTGGGTATCGGCGGAGGAATTATTTTGAGCCCCATTTTGATTTTATTGAATTGGGCGAATCTCAAACAAACAGCAGCGATTTCGGCTTTATTTATTTTTGTGAATTCGATGGCAGGTTTTGCAGGATTAGTTTCTAAAGGTTTTCAACCGAATACTCAGATTTATACTTGGTTGGTAGTAGCTTTTGCGGCTGGACTTTGTGGCTCATATTTTGGTAGCAAGAAATTTAATGTTCCAACTTTGCGTTATACTCTTGCAGGCGGACTAATTATTGCTTGTTTGAAATTGATTTTTACTTAGAAAGTTAAAAAACTGTGGAACGGAACGCCGCCCACTACCGTCTATTGACCATCGACTATTTTTATGAATTTACGTATTTTGTGCTTCGGCATTACCCGTGATATTATTGGACAATTTGAATATGCCACTTCGCTCGAAAGCGGTGCAACAGTTGCCGATTTGAAACAAAAACTTTCTTTACAATTCCCTGATTTTCAGGCACTTATGTCTTTACGAATTGCGTTAAATTCTGAATACGCTAATGATGAAATGACCTTAAAAGAAAATGACGAAATTGTTCTAATTCCACCTGTGAGTGGTGGATGATTTAATAGACAATATTTTTTTGTAATTTTGTGTAAACTTTGAGTTGAAAAACTCATTCTTAATCGCTACGGCGAACCATTCTACATCTTTAATTCTTAATTATGCTTTAGCATACTGTTCATGGAAAACCCAATTTTAATTTTTGGTGCTGGAAACCTCGGCAAAATAGTTTTAGATATTTTTAACAGAAATAATGTTTTAGTTTTTGGCTTTTTAGATGATAATAAAGCATTGCACGGCAAGGAAATTAGCGAAGTAGTAGTTTTGGGCGATACTGACGATAATAGTTTTTTGAATATAATTGGTCAAAAAACAGAGGCATTTGTGGCTTTAGAAAACAACAAAGAGCGTAAAAAAGTGGTCGAAATGCTCATTAATCGCCGAAAAGTAATGCCTGTAAATGCTGTGCATAACACTGCGGTAGTTTCGGAAAATGCAGTAATTGGGCATGGGAATTTGATTGCTGCTCGCACAGTAATAAACCCCTATGCTACAGTTGGAAATCATTGTATTATGCATGCTTCGGTAATAATTGATATTAATACAAAAATCGGAGATTATGTGCAAATCGGAGCGGGAGCAATCATTAATAGTGAGGCTGAAATAGAAGAAGGAGCATTTATTGGCTCAGGTGCTGTAATAATTTCTGGCATAAAAATTGGCAAAAATGCTCGTGTAGGTGCTGGGTCTGTGGTTGTTGAAAATGTTCCTGGCGGAAGCACAGTTTTTGGAAATCCAGCGAAGAAAATATAACTTATTGCCTTTACCAATCAACCTATCTCTATGAAAAATTTACTTTTATTGACAACATTTATGTTTATGAACCACGTTTCTTCTGCACAAAACAAAACCATAGGTCAGATAATTCGACTTGACCCTTCTTTTGATAATCTTATAGAGAAAAATACCAAAATTGAAATATTGGGAGAAGGTTTTGTTTGGTCTGAAGGACCTGTTTGGATAAAAAATGGAGGATATTTATTGTTTTCAGATGTTCCTGCCAATACGGTTTATAAATGGAAAGAAGGTGAAAAAATTACTGAATTTTTGAAGCCTTCGGGTTATACCGGAATTATGCCTTATGGCAATGAGCCTGGTAGTAATGGATTGATTATAAATAATTTAGGGCAATTAGTTTCGTGCGAACATGGCGATCGACGTATTTCGGCAATGCCACTTGATATTGGAGGAAAACGAACACTGGCTGACAATTACATGGGTAAAAGATTCAACAGCCCTAATGATATTGTGCAGAAGTCAAACGGTGATTATTATTTTACTGACCCACCTTATGGATTACCAAAAAAAGAAAAAGACCCAAGCCGTGAAACCGAGCTTTTTGGCGTTTACCGCATTGGTAAAAACAGTACAGTTTCGCTTATCATAAAAGACTTAACTCGCCCCAATGGATTAGCGTTTTCACCCGATGAAAAAACTCTTTATGTAGCACAATCTGACCCTGAACGAGCTTATTTGATGTCATACCCAGTTTTGGCAGATGGAAAAGTTGGCAAAGGAAAAATCTTTTTTGATGCTACACCAATGGTAAAAGACGGCTCAAAAGGCTTACCTGATGGTTTGAAAATTGACAAAAAAGGCAATATTTTTACAACTGGACCGGGCGGAATATTAGTAGTTTCTCCAGCAGGAAAACTTTTGGGTAGAATAGAAACAGGCGAAGCAACTGCCAATTGTGCATTTGGTAATGATGGCTCAACGCTCTATATTACAGCCGATATGTATTTACTTAGACTTCAAACCAAAACTGTGGGAATTGGCTTTTGATTTGTTCAGGCAAAGCTGCAAAAAATAGCTTTGCCTGAGTTTTTATAGAATTATTTCCCTCCCACAACCACTTCGCACATATCTTCGGGATTGTAATATTTATTTGCAATTTCCATTACTTCGCTTGCCGAAACAGCTCTTATGTTTTTGATATAGTTTTGGTAATAATCGGCTGGTAGGTTATCTAAAAGAATAATTTTTTGGCGGTCGGCTACGTCAAAAGGTGTATTTAACGAACCTACAAATGAGCCAATCATGTAATTTTTAGCTGTTTCTAATTCATTTTCATCAACTAGTTCGTTTTGTAAAATATTTATTTCTTTGAAGATTTCATTGAGGGTTTGTTGAGTAAATTCTTTTTTTACGTCAGTTCCCATCACTAAATATCCTCCCTCTTTTTGTGGTACTATCGATGACGAAATACCATAAGTAAAACCTTTATCTTCACGGATATTTTTCATTAATCGACTTCCAAAATAGCCACCAAAAATAGTATTAGTTACCAGAAATTTTAAAAAATCTGGGTGTGAACGATTAAACAATTTTCGTCCCAAGCGAATAGAGGATTGCAAGTTTTCTGGTTTTTCAACTAATATATTTTCAGCCTTCAAAGTTGTAAAATCAGTCGAACTTCCTTCGTTTTCTATATTTTTTAAAGCCATTTGGCCAAAAGATTGATTCAACGCCTGAATTTCATTTTCTCCGAACTTTCCCGCAAGAAAAATCTTAAATTGCTTACCTTGAATCTGTTTTTCATAAAAACCCCTGAGCGATTTACGATCGATGTTTTCTATCAAAGATTGGTTCAACGATTTGCCATAAGGATGTGTAGCCCCATATATTTGCTCTCTAAAAACCTGTCCTGCCACATAAGCAGTTTTCTCTAAATTGACTTTTAGCGTTTGGGAGGCTATGTTTTTTTGCATCAATAATTCTTTTTCAGGAATCACCGATTCTGAAATCATCTCTTGAAGCTGCGACAGTAGTTTTGGCAAATGTTTTGTCATGCCATGTACTGTTATTATTAATCTTTCAGTCGATTGATTGATTTCAAGAAAAGCCCCAAATTGGTCAAAATATTGACTAATTTCTGTTCCAGAACGATATTTTGTACCTTCCGCAAGCATTTTTGAGGTAAATAAAGACTCGCCAGTGTTTGCTTCAAAACGACTTCCTGCATCGAAAATTAATTCTAAACGACTAACGGGCTGTTCGCCCGCTTGAATAGAATAAACTGCAATTTGATTATCAAGAAGTATTATTTCAGCTTTTGGAATATTTACGTGTTCTATCTTCTTTGAAGGGGGGGCAATAGTTCGGTCTAAAAACATCAATCTGAATTATGAGTTAAGGCATTTTTTTCTACAACTAAAAATGCACTTACAAAGATAAAAGCTTATCTTCATAAGTGCGTTTATATTTTTTTTGAATCTTACTTGAATGAAGCGACAAAATTCAGCACTCAGAACTATTCTAAAGTTAATCCATAGCAAGATGTGCGTGATATGCTTTGGTAAGTTCCGCAAATCATTACGCCATCATCACCACTTTCTTTTACTTCTTTGATAGCTGCTTTAAAATCGCTTACCGAATTTATTTTACGTTCACCCACTTTCAAAATTACAAAACCTTCTCGCATTTGGGTATAATCTGCCACGTCACCCTCAAAAATTTTCTTGACTAACACACCATTAGGAAGCCCCATTTTTTGTTTATCAGCCGATGAAAGTTCGGTTAATTCTATGCCTAATTTATTAAATGTGTTATTTTCAGGTACAACATTATTCTTAACAATATCATTGCCACCATCACGGTTACGCAGTGTTACGTCAAACTCTTTCGTTGAACCATCACGATTGACGGTTATTTTCGTTGATTCACCTGGACGCTTACGACCTATCATTTCTTGCAATTTTGGTCCACTTTTAGTATCCATTCCATCAATTTTTACAATAACATCACCTTTTTTGATGCCTGCTGCTCTTGCGGCACCATTTTCGAGAACATCGCCTACATAAATCCCTTCCGAAACTTTGGTATTGTATTCGTTCGCTCTCTTGCTATCAAGTTCAATTAAATTGATGCCTAAATAGCCACGTTGCACATTGCCATACTTAACGATGTCAGCCGTTACTTTCTTTACAATTTCTGATGGAACAGCAAAAGCATATCCTGCATAAGCCCCATTTGGACTGGCAATAGCAGTGTTGATTCCTATTAACTCTCCTTTAAGGTTTACCAAAGCTCCACCACTATTTCCTGGATTTACGGCTGCATCTGTTTGTATAAATGACTCAATGGCATCGCTTGTTTTTGCTTGGCGGCCATCATCGCCATAGCGGCGATACATTTGTTGTTTTTCGGCAAGAATGCCAATATTTCGTCCTTTTGCACTCACAATTCCTGCTGTAACGGTTGATTCAAGGTTAAAAGGGTTTCCTACTGCCAATACCCATTCGCCAACTTTTACGTTGTCAGAATTGGCAAAACTCATTACTTGAAGTTTTACGCCTCCTTCAATCTTAATCACTGCAATGTCTGTTGATGGGTCAGTACCTACAACCTTTGCTTTATATGATTTATGATCTGAGGTTACAACCTCCAATTCGTCGGCACCTTCCACAACGTGGTTATTGGTAGCAATATAGCCATCGGCGGTAATTATTACGCCCGAACCCGAAGATTCTTGTGGTTGATTTTGACCACGAGGATTTGCGAAAGGGCTTTCTCCACCAAAAAAATCGTCAAAAATTGAACGTTGCTGCGAAACTGTTCTTGAAGATTTTGCTTTAATATGTACTACTGCGGGCGTAGAAAGTTCTGCGGCATAAGTAAAATCGCCTGGTACACCGACTGGCCCTTCATAGTTTGCCAAACGATTGATAGAAGGAGTTGATGCTTCATTAAAAATCACGTCTTTTCCTTCAAGTCCGAGAATTCGATAGCCAGCAATGGTGGCGATGCTACTAAAAACAGCAATTCCGATGGTTTTTACTGTGTTATTCATTTTATTGACCGTTGATTTTAAATATTATATTTATTTACCTAACTGTTTTCTTATTCAATTATTAGTAAAAGTTTTTGTCAAATATAGTTAATGTTATAACGAAAAAAATAAATATTTGTTTGATTCAAATTTAACGTAAAAGTGTGAATGAAAATTCAAGTATTTTATAAAAATTAACAAATTTTAACGGAAATTCCATCTGCTTCTTTACATAAAAAAGGCAAGACCCAAATATCAACTTGTATCTTGCCTTTTTTAAGCTCAATTCATTGCTTATGCAATTTCAATCAAACGAGGTTCTTTTGGTTTAGCTTCTTCTTTTTTCGGTAATTCTAAGCCTAAAACTCCGTCATTATAAGTTGCCACAATTTTCTCGCCATCAATCGATTTTGGTAAGGTAAATGAGCGTTTGAACGAAGTATAATTAAATTCTTTACGTGTATATTTACCTACAGTTTCTGCTGTTTCTATTTTGTTTTCGGTCGAAATCGTCAAAGTGTTTTCGTGAATATTTACTTTGAAATCTTCTTTTTTCAACCCGGGTGCAGCCAGTTCAATCTTGAAATAATCTTGATTTTCTAAGACATTTACTGCAGGAAATGATTGTTGGTGAGTTGGTGCTACTTGCTCAAACTCATTGAAAATGTTTGCCAATAATGACGGAAATGATGGAGCGAAATTTCTTACTAATGTTGCCATGGTTTTTATTGTTTTTAATGTTTGTTTCTTGATTTGCCACTTGGTTGTGGCGACGCAAAACAATTGAACAATTTGCATACCAATCAATTTTCTATGACTTTTTGTCTTGAATTCATTGATTTTAAAGAAATTAATATGACAAATTGTCTGTTTTCTAATTTTTAGTCTGACTCCTCGTCAGACTAAAAATTACAAAACTCTTGAAAGTAACAAAAAAACGTGCCGCATCTCAAAGATGTGGCACGTTTAGTTGACTAAAAATATATTTTCACAGACGAATTAGGAAACCCGTCGCACAAAATTATGGCTGAATACCCAATTTTATTAAATTATTTCTGGCATCAATGTAATTCGGATTTCGCTTCATTACTTCTTTTAAATCTTTAATTGCCCCATCTTTATCGCCTAAACTATATCGAGCTACCGCACGGTCGTTGTAGGCAGTATCGACCGCAATGCCGAGGTCAATCATGCGAGTATAATCATTATATGCCTCGGTAAATTTATTTGCTTTTAGGTTAGAAAAAGCCCTCAGGGGTAAATAGGCAACTTTATTTTGTCCGAGTTCCATTGCTTTAGTAAAATCATCAGCAGATTGTTGAAAATTGCCTGCATCACGGTTGGCAATTCCACGGTTATAATAAGCTACAAATTTTCGATGATTTGGCGAATTATCAATGCTTTTTTGATACAAATCTAAAGCCTTTTGTGTTTGTCCTTTCAAATAGTAGGCATTTGCCAAAGCTCCCATCAAAGCATAAGATTGCACTCCTTTTGAAACAGCGTATTCACCATAACGAACTACTTGGTCTATTTTTCCTGAGCGTCCAAAATGATTGGCTAAGTTTTCATTGACCACGGGAGATTCTGGTTCAAACTTATAAGAATTTTCAAAAAGCGTTCCCGTATCTTTATATGTAAGTGTCTGTTTATAAGCAAGATACATGAAAAATGCTGCTACAATTCCACTCCCAAATAAAAGTATATTTTTAGATTGAATTTTCTGATTCAACCAATAAAAAACCATAAAAAGAATACCAAAATAAGGAATATAAGTATAGCGTTCTGCCAAAATTGCTCCACCGACCGAAAGAAATTGTAGTACCAAAACAATAGTAAAAAAGAAAAACATGATACCAAAAAAGACTTCTTTCTTGCGACGATAGAAAAAAACTGCTCCACCCAAAATAAGAATAGACCAAATCGGAGCGGTTGTGTATTGAATCGCACCATATTGGTCGAAATTTGGGTAAGCATAAAAATTGTGTTGATTTATAGGAATAAATAATTTGAAAATGTAAACCAAAAAGCCATAAAAGCCAAATTTTATTCTATCGCCAAGGCTCAAGGCATTGCTCAGAGCCACATCTAAAGTCATTTTTTCGAGTCTTCCGCCCAAATTTCCACCGCCTTGAACATGAACAGCCAAAGCCCCAAATAATATAGCTACAATGAAAAATGGAATTTTTGCGGTGATATTTTTTACAGTCAAAAAACCTTTATCGAACCAATAATCAATTAGTAAAAGTATGAGCGGCAACACAACTGCCATTGCTTTAGATAAACAAGATAAAACAAAGAAAACGAAGCAAAGAACAAGCATTTTACGTTCATTTTTTTCTAAATACTTCACATATTGAATACAAGCTAAGAAGAAAAACATTGAATAAAGTACGTCTTTTCGCTCCGAAACCCAAGTAACCGATTCTACGTGCATTGGGTGAATTCCCCAAAAAAGAGCAACTAAAAAGCTCACTAAAACATTGTTTTTAGTGAGTTGTTGCGAAAAACGAAAGACAAGAATAGTATTGAATAAATGAATAAGTGCATTAACAACAATAAAAGACATAGCACCTTTGCCAAAAAGAGCAGAATTAAGCCAAAGTGAAGCAACTGTAAGTGGGTGATAGTTCAAGGCACATTCTACGCCTAAAAGCCTAATAAGGTTGGCAAATGTAGGATTTTGAATCATTATGTTTTCGGTAGCATACATTTGGTCGTCCCAATTGACAAACCCATTGGAAAAGCCTCCTGCAAATGTAGCTATCACACAAATTGCCAAAATAATATAGGCAACCGTTGGACTGAAAGAAAAGCCATTATTGCTTGATTCTGCAATAGTAGCCGCTTTTGGTGCTTGAAAAGTAGTTTTTTGATTAAATTTTTGCTTGTTTTTTGCCATGATTCAATGAGGTTGGGTTCTCATTGCGAATATAGCAATTTCTTTGCCAATTGAAAAATTGCACCTTAATTCACTACTCAAAATCCATCTTTTTCATCTTCAGCTTTTTTCTTTTTTTCGTCTTTTTTCTGAGTTGCGTCTTTCGGTACTTCTGCTAATTTTTTGGCATCGGCTGGTTTTTGACCTGGTGCTTTAGGTTTTTCTTTTATTCCACGATAAACTTCCAAGAAGTTTTTGCGGTAAACCAAAGCTTCAGCAAAGTCAACAGGAATAACTTGATAGTCTTTTACTTTTTTCTTATCGGCCTTTGCCGTAATCAAAGCATTGAAATTATCGTCTGATGAAATCAAACCCATTTGTCCCTCTTTGTAACCCATGTAGTACCAGTTTTCGCCAGAAAGCTCTAAGAAAACATACATTTCATCGCCTGTAATAGGGTTTTTGCGAATTTCTACATAGCCATTTACTTTGGCGTTAATATCGGTCGCACCAATGTTTGAAATGCCCAATTTTCCTACGCTTCGATAACTATTATACTTGGGCGACCATAATAATTTCAAATCGCTAAATACAATTGTATTGACAAATTTTGGCGAAAACTTAAATAACGGCACATACTCACGAGCCGATTTACCTTTGTATTCTTCGATGTCTTTATCACCTACAAAATGTGCGATTTTTGATACAAGTTCAGGCGAATTTAATTCTATGGCAGCTTCATTTACACCCAAATCGAGGTTAGTTTTTACGATTTTCTCAGCCATGTTTGTTAATAAAGGTTGTGCCATAGGGAAGTTCATGAGCATCATGGTATTAAACTCATGATAGGCAGTATCTAACCTAATTTTGGCAAAGCCCGATGTTTGCACGTATTGAGTTAATTTTTCATTTAATAAATCAAAGCGACCTTCCAGATTAATAATGCCTTTTTCGTCTAATATTTCATATTTATTACTTGCCAGCGTTAGCCCTTCTTCTGGAATAATGCTAAACAATTTATTTGGCTCATCTCGGCGGCAAATGCCACTTGCCAAAAATACATTTTGGTCTTCGGGGGTTTCTTTTGCCGACAAAAATGTTGGATATAGTCCATTCGACGAAGTAGTTGTTCGAAAATGAAGTCCCGCAAAAATAGGAGAATTGCCACTTTTAAGATTTTTATCAACTGCAATTCTAATCTCCTCCGATTTATTTCCTTTATAGGTAATCCAATAGCCACCAAGTTTGGGGTATTTTTTCAATTCAGGAATAATGAAACCGTCCAACGAAAGGTTTTTTATAGGAGCAAGCATTGTTATTTCGCCTTTATAGAGCATTTTTGGCGATAAAAACATACTATCACGCTCAATCACCGTTGCCCGTGCAACCGTTGAAAGGTTTTTGTTTTTACTTCTTTTTGCCTCAACATCTGCAATGTCACGTAGCTCGAAGTTACCCATTTTTATATTGAACGTATCTTTCTTAACATTCACAAATTGATAGGTAGCATCCCCTGTAAATTTATTTTTTGATACAATTTGGATATTGCCATTAATCAAATTATGATAACCGTTGAGCGTGTCGATTGTCAAACGAGCATTTTTGAAAGGCAACATATCGGCATCTCGGCGAATAGAAACCAACCCTTTATCTGGTAAAATTTTGGCATCTGCCGATTTAATGAATGGTACGCCACCAATATTGAAAGTCATTTGTTCAATGTCATATATTGCCGAATTTCCGTTGAAAGCAAGCCCTTCTTGAGAAACATTTGTAGAAGTAAATACCGAAGTTTCTACATCTCCTTTCATGCTAATTTTTTTGTTTTTAATATTCCATTCGGCTCTATCAATATTTGTTTTATAGGCGGCATAAGGAAATTCGAGTGTCGAGCCTGTACTGTCGTTAAAATTACCTTGATTGGTTGCAATATTGACAATACTATTGTTTACATTGAAATTTACGTTCACATTTTTACCCAAAAGCACCGATTTTGCAGTCGTTTGAGTAGATTTTATATTAAATTGTGACCTGTCAGCTATGAAACCTTCTTTGTTGAATTTGAATTGTTCGGAAGCGGTTTCGGAGTCGGTACGAATCAATTTTCCGATACCAAATAAACCACCCGTACGCACAACCAGTTTACCCTTTAATGACGAAGTTCCTGTATAAAAATTAAAACCCGCCTTCGAGGAAACAATCATACTATCGGCTTTGGGCATCCATTTCAAGGTATAATCGTTGATAGCAACTTGTGGAAAATATGAGCCTTTTAATACGCTCTCATTGATTTTGCCTAATTGTCCTGAAGCGGTCAGTGAATCTGCCATGAACAAAATCTCTTTGGCGGTCATATTTGCTGCTAAGTGATTGATATTCCCTTCTGAATGTAGTCCATTGCCATCCATTGCCAATTCCGATGAAAAAGTAACTGAGGTTTCGTTACCAAAAACATTGTATTTCCCGTTTGGCACTTTATGCAAGAACCCCAAGGTTGTATCGGGCATAATTCTCAGCACTTCTTTAAAAGGTTTGAAAATATTTCCTGAATAGAAAGTCCCATCAAACTCAATATCTTTAACCGCCAAACTATCGAAATCAATCTTTGGCACATCGAAACGCACATCTCGACTATACTTTCGTAAACCACGAGCAGGTTCATCAAAATAAACAATTACTCCTTCATCAATTTTAAGTCTTGGATATTGCGGCAAATAGGTTTTACCCGATTTATTATCAGCACGATTGAGGAAAAGTGTACCTGATTTTAGAAATTTAATATGCCCACCTATTTCTTGCCGTCCACCCTTGGCATAAACGGTTTGTGGAGTGAAGGTTACTGAGTCGATTTTGTTGAGGGAAAGCGAAAATTTTTCGTAATCAAATACTAAATCTTTTCCCGAAAAACGATAATTTCTTGCTTTAAACTGTCCGCTAAAACTAAAAGTACGATTTTTTATAACCTTGATAGTTCGGTCATAAGGAAGTACATAAATTCTAAGAGAGTCACTCACATTAAATCTTCGTATTCCTCTGATAGTCAATACTTTATCATTTAAATTTAGTGTTGCATTAGACGTAGAATCTTTGCTATTTCCGTAAATAGATGGAATCAAGAAGTCGTCAAAATCTGTTTTTCCTGCAAAAGCCGAAAGGTAATGTTTGCCCTTACTTGTTATTTTAAAAATATCGGCAGAAGGGTCATAATCTACAAAACCCTGCTGCACGGCCACCATCAAACCTCCACGAATATTCTGAGCAGGAACTTTATTGTAAGAAGCAATTTCGTTGAGTGTAAAACTCAATTTATTATTTTTTTGAGTAAAATTTCCGACCATCAATAAAGGATTAAATCCTGCACTGCTATTAAGTCCTGTGAGCCGCTGAGCATCATAAAAATCGAAAGACTCGAAAACAGCAGGCACTTGAGTTTTAGCAGAAACGATATAAAAATCCATTTTCCCATCATTCAAGTTCCATCGCATAGCATCGCATTTGATATTCATTTGGTGATAAGTATCCGAAAAAGTTGTTTCCTTAAACCCTCCAGCATCTATCTTATTGAGACGGAGTACATAGTTTTTTTGGTTATAATTGAATTTTACGGCAGGATGATAAATTGAGTCTTTGTCTATAAAAGTAACAAAGTTTGCCAGTTGAGAAGTAATGAGTGAATCACTCAACTCAAAGCGAGTGCTACTGGCTTTGAAGGCGACCTTTCCATCTTTTTTAACCGAAATATTTGAATAACGATTTTGAACTGAGGAAGAAAATATTCGACTTCCCGACATCGAAAATCCCCCTCGATACTCAACACTTCGGTCAATGTTTTTTATAAAAGCATCGCTTTGATAAGACATAAAACGTGGATAAGTAGGTGGTACACCCTTATTACGTTTTTCACTTTTATACTCAAAAACACCTTTGATTGGAGCTGTTAGTCGATCGGTATAAGTAAGAGTAACATCTTCGGCAAGAAATTTCGGGTTTCGGATTTCAAAAGCAAAATCTGTCAAAACAACCGAAATTTGGGGTAGTTTTGCACTTTCAAAGGTAAAAACGCCTCCTTTGCCTACATAAATTCCATCTTTTAGTGAAACCGTTCCTGTTGTTTTTTTAATCCAAACCGAGTCACTCGATGTTGCCATTATTAAATCAACATTGTCTAACTGAACCGAAAGTCCACCAATGATTGGCATTACTTTTTTGTCTGGTTCAAAAAGAGATTGAGCCGAGGTGATGACTGCCTCAGCAGTTGTAGGAGTATCCCAATCATCAAAATATTTTTTTTCTTCAAGTCCAACGGGTGCTTGGATCGTAGTAGCTGGCTGAGTCGTTGTTGGAGCGTTGCTATCAGATTTTTTATCTAAAAACTTTAATTCATAACTTCCGCCAAAAGCGTACAAACGGTTAAAATTAGACGCATAGAGGCGGCGTTTTTCTATAAAATCCTTCAAAACCTCTAACATTTTGGTCGAAGTTTTTAAATCAGAACCGTCAACAAATTTATTTGTAATATCTATAAGGTTGCTTATTTGTATGTCCGAAAACTTCTCTTGCTCAATGGCTTTGTCTAAAATCGTGAAAAAATAGTAAAACTGAGCCATTTTATGCCCACGAGTTCCCATTTTTCGGCTGGTAGCAATCAGAGCTGCTTTTTGTTCGCTACTAAAACGACTTGTCCAATACGTCTCAAACTTCTTTCCTGTTGCAATCGCAACAGCATTATTGTCGGCTGCCATTACAGTCTGTATGTCTGTAATAAATGTCTCTGGCTTTTCAGAAAGTCGTATCAGCTGTGCTTTTGATGGAAAAGACAGCAGAATAATTGACAGAACAAATATAATTTTTAACTCCCGCATAATAGTTTCATGACTTTACATAACTTTTAAAAACGACCGAAGCCCACTGATTCTTGCTTAGTTGAGCAACTTTTTTTAGTCCGACAGATTCAGCAACCTCTTGAATATCAGCAATATCTGCTTCATAAAATCCACTTATGACTAATGATGCACCTTCGGTCATAAAAGTTGCATACTCAGGAATTTGCTGCAATAAAATATTTCGATTGATATTTGCCAAAATAATCTCGTACTTTTCCTTTGGTTCATCTTCGATTGTACCTAATCTAACCGAAATATTTTTGGCATTATTTAGAGCTACATTTTCTATTGTATTTTCAACCGACCATTCGTCAATATCAAATGCACTAATATGCGTTGCACCAAGTTTTGAAGCTAAAACCGCCAAAATGCCTGTTCCAGTGCCTACATCTAGCACTTTTTTGCCTTGATGAGGAATAGTTAATTGATGCTCCATCACCATCGAAGTAGTTTCATGATGCCCTGTGCCGAACGACATTTTTGGTGTAATGATGATTTCGTAAAGATAATCAGGCTGGGTTTCGTGGAAATCAGCACGAACATAAATATCATTTCCTATCGAAATCGGTTGGAAGTTTTTTTCCCATTCTTCGTTCCAGTTTTGTTTTGCAATCTGCTTGAACGAATATGAAATAGCTGTTCGCTCGGCATAGCCTTCTAGCATTCTTTTAATGTCTAAATCATTAAAAATATTTTCTTGAATATAAGCCTCTAAGCCTTCATCGGTTTCGACAAAAGATTCAAAGCCAAGTTCTGCCAATTCTGCCATCATGATTTCGGCAAAATCTGGGTCAATTTGTAAGGAAAGTTCGATATAAGTATCCACTGAAAATTAGTTTTGGTCAATTTGGAAAATTGCTATACAAGATAAATCGTAAAGTTCGGAATTTCTTGGCTATGAACAAGTGAATTGTTGAAAACCCAATTTTATTCAACCATTCCACTCCAAAATCATTCAAGTTTATTCCTCAAAATTTAAGAAAACATTTCTTTTTCTTGTATCTCAAATCTCCGCATCCCGTATCTATTTTTAGCAATTTTTGCTATTCACATCACAAACCTCACCAACTGCATCGGTAGGTTGCATTTCTTGAGCTACTTTTTCTAAAGTTTCTAAAAATACACTCGTAGGTTGAGCTCCGCTGATACCATATTTATTGTTCAAGATAAAAAATGGCACGCCAGTCACGCCCAAACCTTGGAAATGTTTTATTTCTTGAGTGACCTGATAAGTAATTTCTTCATTTGATAAAACGCTTTCGGTCTTCTCACGATTCCAGCCAAAGTCTATCATAAAAGTTATTAATTGCTCTTTTTCAGAAAAGTCAATTCCATCGGTAAAATAGCCTTTAAATAATTTTTCTTCTAAGGCTATTTGCGTACCGTCTTCACGGGCAATGTGTAGTAACTTATGCAACGGAATCGTATTAACTGCTTTTGGCATTTTATCAAAATTGAAGTCAATACCAACCTTCTCTCCTACCCCAATTACTCTTTCAAAAATCTGCTCAATTTGGTCAATGCTACCAAATTTATTGGTAAAGTATTCATCACGAGAAATGCCTTCAACAGGAATCGTTGGGTCAAGTTGGAAAGGATGCCAAGTAATCTCAACAGGCTGACTATCAAAGGCTTCAAGTGCTTTTTCTAAATGTTTTTTTCCAATATAGCACCACGGACAAGCTACATCTGATACTATATCTATTTGCAAAGGTTTGTTGTTCATCTATATAATTGTTTTAACAACTAAACCTTTGAATTTATAATTTGGTTCAAAAAATATGGGCACAAAAATAGGGATTCAACATTTTGAACCCCTATAAAATTATTATTTTCTATCGAAAAATCTATACAAATTCCTTACCTTTTGTAGTTGCCGTTGCCACAAATTCTTTAACTTTTTGCTCGTCTTCTTTCTTACAAATCATCAAAACATTATCAAACTCGGCAACGATATAGCCATCTAAACCTTTTACAACCACCAATCTATCTTTTGGGGTCTTGATGATACAATTTTTAGTGTCATAAATCATCATATTGCCATCAAGAACATTTTGATTTTCGTCTTTTTCTGAAACTTCATACAATGATTTCCATGTACCTAAATCTGACCATCCAATTTCAGAAAGCACCACATACACATTTTCGGCTCTTTCCATTACACCATTATCAATCGAAATGTTTTTGCATTGCGGATAGGCTCTATTCAAAGCATCGGCTTCTCTGTCAGTATAAAAATCGCCCTTAATCTCTTCAAAAGCCTCGGCCATTTCGGGCAAAAATGCTTCAAAACATTTCTTTATAGTATTTATATTCCAAATAAAAATGCCTGCATTCCACACAAATTCACCACTTTCAACAAACTTTACAGCCCAATCGGCAGTTGGTTTTTCGGTAAAAGTTTGAACTCGTTTAATATCACCTTCCGATTCTGTAAACTGAATATAGCCATAACCAGTATCAGGGCGTGTTGGCTTAATACCAAGTGTAACGAGTACATCATTTTTTGCTGAAAAATGCAACGCTGTATTGATTCTTGCACGAAACTCTTCTTCTTTCAAAATAATATGGTCAGCAGGAGCAACCACAATATTGGCATTGGGGTTTTGAGCTGCAATTTTATAGCAAGCATAACCAATACACGGTGCTGTATTTCGACGGTTAGGTTCAAGCAAAATTTGGTCATCGCTGAGATATGGCAATTGTTGTTTCGTTATCTCATAATATTCCTTACTTGTAACAATATAAATATTTTCTTTGGGGCAAACACCTTCAAAACGCTCAACAGTCTGTTGAATCATTGTTTTCCCGATACCCAAAACATCATGAAATTGCTTAGGATTTGTACTACGACTAAAGGGCCAAAACCTTGTTCCGACTCCCCCTGCCATTATTATTACGTAATTGTTATTTATCATCACTACAAGGTATGTTGTTTATTACTCACTGTTTCAAATAGTTTTCTAAACGTAAAGCTACGTTTTCTCTAATATTCATCCAAAAAAGATTTATATCAGCAACATGCCAAACTTTTGTCTTCAAAAAAGCCCTGCCTCGTACATAAGGTTTATTAATCCACAACATTCCTTGATGGCTTTGTGCATCGGCAGCTTGTTTCACAAAAGTATATTTAAGTCCAACCCCGCCTTTGTTTAGTTCTTTCGATGCAAAATCTTCATTGCATTTCCATGTGAGTGGATTAGTGCAAACGGCTGTACTTAGTCCATTTTTATAATATTCTGGCGTAAAATTTCGGGCAAATGTATTCCAAGAAACAAAACCACCTATCTCCTCCGCCGATTGACTTGGTTTTATATTCTCGAAAGTATCAGGTTGAGTAGCAATTCCAATTAAATAGGCTTCTACCAATTGCTTTTGTAGTGGTTTTCCATCAAAATATTCTTTTAACAGACGTTTGGCATGCACTGTTCCCTGACTATGCGAAGCAATTATAATAGGACGACCTTGGTTCCAATTTTTCAAATAATATTCAAATGCTGCTTTGATATCAGAATACGCCAAATCTAATGCCTGTTTTTTATCCTCAGCATTGGGTGTAAGAAAACTATAATAATGTGCTTGTCGGTAGCGAGGAGCATAAATTTTGCACGAACCATTAAACGCTGATGCCTGATTCAAAATCGTTGAGTTATCGGTTTTTTCATTCAATTCTGCATCTTCTACATTTGCATTCCATAAGTATTGATTTTTAGGTTCATAAGTAAATGTTGTTGGATGTAGAAAAAAAACATCTGCTTTTGCATCGCTTTGTTTTTCTATGATATTCGATTTCAAAGGAGTTTTATCTGCCCTATCTTCTTTGGTTGGCAATGCTGCCCAAGCTTCACTCTGCGTATAATCAGGTACTTTTGGAACGTTGGATTGGTCAAAATGAGTTTTAAGAATAACCGAATTTTGAGCATTCCCATTTAACGAAAAAAATGCTACTAAAGAAAAAATTGATAGAAAAATCGTCTTTCGCATTGTATATGATTATTTTTTGGTAAAATTGTAACATTTTGATACAAACTAATAATAGTATGCTTGCATATTATTATTTTCTTTTCTAAGTTTGACACAAAATTACGTTTTGTTAACCCACTAACCAATATTCTTATGTACAAACTTTCCGTAAAAAAATGTTTGCTTGGAATTTGCTGCTTACTTATTACTCAGCTTTCCTTTGCTCAAACAAAAGTGTCTGGAACGATTACTGACGCATCAACTAAAGAGCCACTAATCGGTGTTAGTGTTCAAGTAAAAGGCAAGGTCGTAGGAACTATCACCAACACTAAGGGTGAGTTTTCATTTAGTGTATCATCGGCACCGCCATTCACACTTATAATATCTTCTGTAGGATACGAAAGTCAAGAAATGGTAGTTTCTGGAAATAACGCCTCTATCAATATTTCGTTGAAAGAACAAGCAGTTTTAGGACAAGAAGTAGTTGTTTCTGCCTCAAGGGTTGAAGAATCTGTCTTGAAATCGCCTGCGGCAATTGAGAAAATGGACATTCGTACTATTCGTGAAACGGCTTCTCCATCGTTTTATGATGCTCTTGCCAACATGAAAGGCATCGACATGACTACTCAAGGTTTATTATTCAAATCAATCAATATGCGTGGATTTGGTTCTACTGGTAATCCTCGTACAGTTCAGATGATTGATGGAATGGATAACCAAGCTCCTGGTCTAAATTTTCCAGTTGATAATATCGTTGGTATGCCTGAATTAGACGTTGAGAGTGTGGAGGTTTTGCCAGGAGCAGCATCTGCTCTTTATGGACCAAATGCCATCAATGGCTTGATTTTGATGAATAGCAAAAGCCCATTCTTGTATCAAGGTTTGAGTGCAACGTTGAAAACTGGCGTAATGAGTGCCAGCAACAGAACCGAGCCTACAACGCCAATGGCAGATTTCTCGATGCGTTATGCAAAAGCATCTAAGAACAATAAATTTGCTTTCAAAATAAACTTGGCTTACATCACAGCTAAAGATTGGCAAGCGACTGACTACTCAAATCTGAATTTGGGTGGCATACAAAATGGTACAAGAGGTGCAGGTGTAAAAAACGATTATGACGGAATGAACGTTTATGGCGATGAAGTTCAAGCCAATATGACTACCGTTGCAAATGGACTAATTGCCGCTAAACTTTTACCGTCAGCAGCATTGGGATTGATTCCAAGTGCCAATGTTAGTAGAACGGGCTTCTTAGAAAAAGACATGGTTGATTATAATACCAAGAGTTTTAAGACTAATTTGGCTGCCCATTATCGTATAAATGATAAAGTAGAATTAGTAGGACAACTTAATTATGGATATGGAACAACTGTTTATACAGGAACAGGTCGATATTCGTTAAGAAACTTTAACTTGACACAAGCTAAAGTAGAATTGAGAGGCGATAACTTTACTTTAAGAGCATATACAACACAAGAAAGGTCGGGACAATCATACACTGCTGGTTTAGCTGCCGTAGCAATGTTGAACAGTATAAAGCCTCATGCTAATTGGTTTGGCGAATATGTAGGAGCATTTGCAGCAGCACGAGGTGCAGGACAAGCAGAAGACGCAGCCCACTTGACAGCAAGAGGCGTGGCAGACAAAGGAATGCCGACACCAGGAACTTCAGAATATACTACGCTATTAAACAAATTTCGTGATGCAGCCATTGTAGATGGTGGCGGTGGTTTCTTGGATAAAACAAATATGTATCATGCAGAAGGTGTCTATAATTTCAAGAATCAAATCAAATTTATTGATTTATTGGGTGGAGCAAACGTGCGTCAATATCAATTAGCATCTAACGGAACGTTATTTGCCGATAAAAAAGAAGGTCGTACAGGCAATATTCCGATTAATGAATACGGTGCGTTTTTGCAAGCTGCCAAAAGTTTGTTTAGCGACCACTTGAAATTATCTGCTTCGATTCGTTATGATAAAAGCCAAAATTTTGAAGGATTTTTCACACCACGTTTTTCAGCAGTAGCAACATTCGGACAACAAAACTTCCGTGTTTCATATCAAACAGGTTATCGTATTCCAACGACTCAAAACCAATACATTGATTTGAAAACTCCTGCAGGAACTCTGATTGGTGGACAACCCGAATTCGATGCTAGATATAATTTAGCAAGTGGTATCTCTTTAGCAACATTAACTGATTTTTCAAAAAATCCAACAAAATATATCACTGCAGATGTAATAGCCAAAGCACAAGCTTATGCAACGGCAGCCGTAACAGCACAAGCAACTCCCGCAATTACGGCTGGTGTAACTGCTGCAATTACTCAACAAGTAACAGCAGGGGTAACTGCTGCAATTACTCAACAAGTAACAGCAGGGGTAACTGCCGCAATTACTCAACAAGTAACAGCAGGGGTAACGTCAGTAATCACACAACAAGTAACAGCAGGGGTAACAGCTCAAGTAAATGCAGCAGTTGCAGCAGGACAGATTGCAGCAGCAGCAGCAGCAGCAGCTATTCAAGCAGGTGTTGCAAGTACTTTACCAGCGGCATTAGCAACCAATTTAGCCCCAGGTGTTGCAGGTGCTCTACCAGCGGCATTAGCAACCAACTTAGCCCCCGGTGTTGCAGCAACTTTGCCAGGTGCTCTTGCAGCAAATTTTCAACCCGCATTTAATGCAGAGTTAGCAAAAGCACTTGCTGCCAACGTTCCAGCAGTTACGGCACAAGTAGCTCCTGCCTATGGGTTAGCAGCATTGCCTAAATATAAGGCTACAGCATTAGTACCAGAAAAAATAGAATCGTATGAAATTGGTTATAAAGGCCTAATTGCCAAAAAACTATTTGTTGATTCATATTTCTATACAAGTAAATATACCAACTTTATTGGTGGAACCTCTATTATTGTTCCAATAGCTGCCGCAGGCCCAGGCTTACCTATCGAATCTGGTGCTGGTGGTGCTTCAACTCGTTTGGGTTATTCTCGCCCATCAAACACAAAAGAAAAAATCACAGCTAATGGCTTTGCCATTAGTGCTAATTATTCATTGTCAAAAGGATTTAATGTGGGTGTGAATTTTGCACAAAATAATCTTAAAGGTTTTACAGCAAGTCCAGAGCAGCAATTTGCAGGTTATAACACACCAAAAAATCGCTATAATATTAGCTTTGGAAAACGCTTGAATAGCGGTGATAAATTTGGATTTAATGTAAACCTAAGACACCAAGATGCCTATTTGTGGGAAGCAAGTTTCAACCAACCAACTACATCAGGTATCGGTTTCTTTAGTAACACTACTGTGCCAAAAGTCACCACTTTCGATGCACAAGTAAGTTATAAGCTATCTGCTATGAAAACTATCATCAAAATTGGTGGTACAAACATTGGTGGCAAACCATACATTCAAGCATTTGGTAGTGCAGCAGTTGGCACAATGTACTATGTAGCCCTCACTTTCGACCAATTATTGAATAAATAAAAAGGAACAAACAATTTTATTAATTTTCATAATTTTCTTTGGTTTAAGTCAGAAAAGAGCTTCCATTTGGAGGCTCTTTTTTTGTTTGCCCAAATCTTAGAATATTTCTATAAAACACTTACCTTTGTGATTATAAACAATTATTCGTGTCATTTGAAAAAATAATAAGAGGTTTTAAAAAGTCATTGGTAAGCCTTACTATTTGTTTTTTTATAGTCTTTTTTATTATTAGTCATTAAACCCCAAGACATCAATATAAATATAAACTTAGTCTCTCCTTTGGGGGCGGGGAGCTTTTGGAAAAATGGGAAAAATTAAAGTTGCAAATCCAGTAGTAGAATTAGATGGCGATGAAATGACTCGCATCATTTGGCGTTTTATTAAAGAAAAATTAATTCTTCCTTACCTTGATGTGGACATAAAATATTATGACCTCGGCATTGAGTATCGTGATGAAACAAACGACCAAGTAACGATTGATTCTGCAAATGCTATCAAACAATACGGCGTAGGTATTAAGTGTGCGACTATTACACCTGACGAAGCTCGTGTGGTAGAGTTCAACTTAAAACAAATGTGGAAATCACCAAATGGTACTATCCGTAACATTTTGGATGGAACTGTTTTCCGTGAGCCAATCGTTTGTCAAAATGTTCCTCGTTTAGTTTCAAACTGGACTACCCCTATCATCGTTGGTCGTCATGCTTTTGGAGACCAATATAAAGCGACCGATTTCGTAGTAAAAGGGCCAGGAAAACTAACAATGAAGTTTGAAGGTGCCGATGGTTCGGTACAAGATTTTGAAGTTTACAACTACAAAGGTGGTGGAGTTGCAATGGGAATGTATAATACCGACGAGTCAATTCGTGGTTTTGCTCACTCATGTTTCAATGTTGCTTTAAATAAAAAATGGCCACTTTATCTTTCTACAAAAAATACTATTTTGAAGAAGTACGATGGTCGTTTCAAAGATATTTTTGAGGAAATTTACCAAGCAGATTATAAATCTAAGTTTGAAGCAACAGGCATCGTTTACGAACACCGCTTGATTGATGATATGGTAGCTTCTGCTTTAAAATGGAGCGGTTCATTTGTTTGGGCTTGTAAAAACTACGATGGAGACGTACAATCTGACTCAGTGGCACAAGGTTTTGGTTCATTAGGTTTGATGACTTCAGTATTGGTTACGCCAGATGGTGAAACGATGGAAGCTGAAGCCGCTCACGGAACTGTAACTCGCCACTACCGTGACCATCAAGCTGGAAAACCAACTTCAACAAACCCAATTGCTTCTATTTTTGCTTGGACTCGTGGTTTAGAGTTCCGTGGAAAATTAGATGGCAACCAAGAATTAATTGATTTCTGCCAAGCTTTAGAACAAGTTTGTGTTGAAACTGTTGAATCGGGTAAAATGACCAAAGATTTGGCTGTTTGTATTCACGGAAACAAAGTAAGCCACGGCGATCATTATCTTTATACAGAAGAATTTTTAGATGCTATTGACCAAAACTTAAAGGTTAAATTAGCTTCAAAATAGTTAATAAACCCTCTATAAAAACCCTACGCCTCGACTGTAACCGTTGAGGCGTTTTTTATTGTATTTCTGTGGTACGAAGTTTGCTGTTTTTGATTACTATAACTTATTTTACACAAGTCGGAAGGGCTTAGCGTTACATATAGTGATAATAAAATTGTCGTTCATTCCTAATTACCCAATGAAATCTATATTAATAATCATATTTACAACTTTCTCTTCATTATTGTTTGCCCAAAACTTAGCCATTCACTGGCAAAATAGCTTAGGTGGAAAAAACGACGAATTTGCTTATGCCTCAACACCTACGTCCGATGGCGGCTATGTGATTGTAGGCTCTACCAACAATAATAAAGATGGAGATGTTCTCACCTCAAAAGCATTTAGCGGTGCTGGTGGAAGCGATATTTGGGTTGTAAAATTGAATAATTGGGGTGAAATTGTTTGGTCAAAAACATTTGGCGGAACAAAAGATGATATCGCCACTGATGTTTTAGAAACAAAAGATAAAGCAATCTTAATTGTAGCCACTACCAACTCAACCGATGGAGAAGCCGTAGGTAATGGCTCTCGTGGAGGACTAATTCTACTTAAACTAAAAACCGATGGCTCAATAGAATGGCGAAAAGTTTTTGCCAGTGGTTATAATGCAGGCGAAATCGCCTTTGCAACAGCCGACGCAAACTCAAAACCCACAATCAAACCAACTGCCGATGGTGGCTATATGCTCGGAGCAACCATCACCCCAATCAATACCTCAGATTTTTGGTTGTCAAAACTCAACGCCGATGGCAATATTCAATGGACTAAAACCTATGGAAGTACCCAAGATGATTGGATGAATGAAGTAATTTTATGCTCAGATGGTGGCTTTTTAATGGTTGGTGGCACAGAAGCAACCAACTCAGAAGTTTCGGGAGCAGGAAAAGGTTTTATAGATTTTTATACTATAAAAACTAATGCAAGTGGCAGTGTTTTATGGCAAAAAGCATTGGGTGGCACCAACTTAGACATTGCTTTCTCGGCAATCGAAACTGCTGATAATGCCTACATTATTGTTGGAGAAACAAACTCAAGTAATGGCGATATGAGTAGTAATTTAGGTCAAAAAGATGGGTTTTTAGTGAAAATTGCAAGCAATGGACAAGTATTGTGGAAAACATTGACTGGCGGAACAGACATTGATGGACTTTATACTATCAAAAAAACAAGTGATGGAAAACTATTTGCAATGGGCATTAGTAGCTCCGATATTGGCAAAGTAAGACCTAAAGGCCCAGTAGGTGATATGTGGTTGGTAAATATCGAAACATCGGGCTTAATAAGTAGCCATACAATGTTTGGTGGAGCCGATTCTGACATTGCTCGTGGTGCTTTTCCAACAAGTGATGGGGGTTTTATCATTGCAGGGAATTCTGACTCTGTTGATGGTGATTTGACAGAAAATAAAGGAGGCACCGATTTTTGGGCAGTTAAGATTGGAAGTCCATTAGCTGTACAAATGAAAGATTTTTCGGCAAGTTTAACTTCCGAACAATATGTAAAACTCACTTGGGAATCTACTGCCGAAACTCGTTCTAAAAACTTTGTTGTTGAGCGAAGCATTGATGCCATAAAATTTACTTCATTGGGTCAAGTGGCGGCTTCTGTTACTTCCACAACAAAAAAAGCCTATTCATTCACTGATCAAAAACCTATTTTTGGAGAGAATTATTACCGACTAAAATTTTATGACGATGCAGGAAAAGAGTTTACTTATAAAACCTTAACTGTAAGCATTTCGATTCTGGCTTCTGAACCTCAAATTGAGAAAAAAACTTTGATAGTTTTTCCAAATCCTCTCGAAAACAATTATTTTTTTATCAAAACCACTCATGCTTTACCTAAAAGCATGCAACTCTTCAATTTAATCGGACTCCATATTCCGATAGAAATTCAAACGGTAGGCAACAATCAAGCTCAGATTTTTTTGAAAAATACACTTGATGCTGGCATCTATTTTCTTCTCTTAGATTCGGGCGAAAGCAAAATTATTGAAAAAATTATAGTTCGATAAAGCGATTTTTCCTTAATTTCGCTTTCTAATCGAAACGAAATTAAGATGAAAAAAAATATCAAGTGGGGAATTATTGGTATTGGCAAAATTGCCGAAAAATTTGCTACTGATTTAGCTACCGTCGCAAATGCTGAATTATATGCCGTCGCTTCTACTTCGCTCGAAAGAGCCAAAGATTTTGCCGCACGATATAACGCTCCTTATTTTTATGATTCTTACGAAAGTATTTTTCAAACGCCCGATTTAGATGTCATTTATATTGCTACGCCTCATACTTCGCACGCCGAAAATACAATTTTGTGTCTTAAAAACAAAATGCCTGTTTTATGCGAAAAACCTTTTGCCATGAATTTAAAACAAGTGCAGAAAATGGTAGAATCTGCTCATGAAAATGATGTTTTTTTGATGGAGGCTATGTGGACACGCTTTACGCCAGCCATTAACAAAACTTTAGATTTGATTGCCGAAGGACGTATTGGAAAAATAAAAACCGTTCAAGCAGATTTTGGATTTGTTGCCCCACAACTTCCAGAAAAAAGATTGTTTAACCTAAATCTTGGTGGTGGTGCTTTACTCGATATTGGTATTTATCCTGCCTATTTGAGTCTGCTTTTGTTGGGATATCCTTCTCATATTCAAGCAATTAGCAATTTTGGAAACACCGGAATAGACGAAACAACAAGTTTTATTTTAGGCTATAAAAATAATGCTACGGCGATTTTGAGCTGTACTTTAAATGCCCGAACTCGCACTGAAGCATTGATTTATGGTGAAAATGGCTACATTCATATCGAAGGGAGATTTATTGATGCAAGAAAAATAACGCTTTATGAAACCGATAGAAAACCTGTCATTTTTCGTTTTCCACGCAAAACCATTGGGTACAATTTCGAGATTGAAGAAGTAAATAGATGTTTGCGGGAAGGCAAAAATGAAAGCGACAAAATGCCGCTTTCAATGAGTGTAAAATTAATAAGCTTATTGGACGAAATCCGTCAAAAAGCTGGAATTATTTATGAAGGAATTGACTGAAGATTTACGAATGACGATTTACGAGCGATTCGCCGCTATGATTACGAATAAAAAGATCTTTTTAATGATAATTAATAGACATTTTTAACATATTTTTTCTTTGATTAGTATAATTTTCTGACAATCCAGTCTAAAATTATACATTGAACAAGCTGTAAACATCAAATTTTCT
>NZ_JAYWCU010000174.1:0-8781 GCF_043780375.1 Emticicia sp.
CAGAATCTATCAATTGGTAAGGAATCCAAAAATCGCCTCCAATAACCTCGCACATTTCTACATTAAATGATTGAAATCGCTCATCTACCTTTCCGATAAAGCTCATTCCTTTCAAATTGATTTTGTTTTGAGAGACATTTTGTGCAAAGGCATTTACATTAAAAAAGGCGATAACAAGAAAAAAGAGTATTTTCTTCATGATTTTAATTATTCAAAGATATTTTTTCTGACAAAGTTATAAAATATTTTTATTATTGTATAAAAAATATACAATAAATATTGTCCAGTTATATATATTTGTAATTCAATCAATTTCAAGTGGAATTTTAAATTATTAATGGTCAAAACTATGCCATTCAAAAAGCTTATCTTATATAGTATTTGGTTCAAGATGAAATGAGTAAATTTATATTCAATTGACAACAAATGCAGCATTTTGTGTAGCTTTTTTTATAAAAACAAGTAACGAATATTTGTGTCATTATTTTAATAAACCTTATTTCATGCAAAAACTAAGCGAACAAAATTATATCCATCAACTTTCCATCGACTGTGTGATATTTGGTTATTTCAATAAACAACTCAAAGTTTTGATTTCAAAATTGAACTTTAAAGGAGATTTTTGGGCATTACCCAGCGGTTTTGTTTTTCAGGACGAAGATATCGATAAAGCAGTTGAACGAATTCTACAAGATAGAACTGCCATAAAAGACATTTACTTAGAGCAGTTTTATATTTTTGGCAAAGCAAGCAGAAACAGTGCAAATTTTCTCAATCACTTAATTGAATTAAATCAGGAAAAGTTGGGTGAAAATAGGCATAATATGAAAGAATATGATTGGTTTACCAAAAGATTCGTTTCAGTAGGCTATTATGCCTTAGTCGATATTGGAAAAGTCATCCCTCAAAAAAATGACCTTGACGAAACAATAGAATGGTACAATATCAATGACTTGCCACCGATGATAATGGACCATAATGCGATTGTGATGAAAGCACTTGATACTTTACGAAGAAATCTTGATGAAAAATTGAGTGCTTTTAATCTACTTCCAGATAAATTTACGATGAAGGAAGTACAAGAACTCTATGAAACTATTTATGATAAACCTTTTGTTAGAACCAATTTTCAAAAGAAAATCCTTGAATTTAATGTTTTAGAACGCCTTGAAAAAAAAATTACTGGAGCGGCTAACAAAGCTCCTTATTTGTACAGGTTTGAGAAGTAAAAGATAGATTTTAAAAAAGGCGAGAACCAATTATTGTTAGTTCTCGCCTTTTAATATAAAATCATCTTCCCTTAAATCTTCATTTCTGCCTCAGGGTCATTAGTAATGAAAGGCTGATTATAAAAACGTTTGCCTGTAGCTTTATACATCGCATTGGCAATTGCTCCAAAAACAGGTGGAAAAGGAGGCTCTCCCATACCAGTCGGTGCAATATCATTTTTCACAAAATGCACATCAATTACCTTCGGAGCTTCGCCCATCCTAATCATTCGGTATTTGTCCAAATTACTTTTCTCTGGTTTTCCATCTTTAAAAGTCATTGCTCCAAAAAATGAATTTCCAACGCCATCAGTTACTGCTCCTTCCACCATGTTAATAGCCGACAACGGGTTAATCACGATGCCACAATCTATTGCCGAAGTTACTTTTTGCACTGTCGGAATGCCCTTTTTTACCGAAATATCAATCACGTGGGCAGCATAAGAATTGTGACAAAAGTAAGCCGAAACGCCACGTCCAACACCAGCAACTTTCTTGGTTTTTCCCCAATCAGATTTTTCTCTTACTAACTCCAATACGCCTGCGTAGCGGTCGGCATCATAATCATTGTTTTTCCCAACAGGATTTGCTTTTGCACGCTTCAAGAGTTCTAATCTAAACTCAATTGGGTCTTTGCCCATTGCTTCGGCGAGTTCATCTAAGAACGATTGTTCGGCTGCCGCCATAAAGTTTGAGCGGGGAGCTCGAAATGCCCCGACTGTAATATTTGATGGAATCGCCCATTCTTCGGCAAGGTAATTATCAATCGCTCCCGCAGGAAAACGATTGGCATGAAGTGGCGTTTCGGGAATTCCACCTGCACGCACATGAAAAGCAATCAAGTTCTTTTTGGCATCCAAAGCTGCTCTAAAAGTGGCTTGGTAAGCAGGGCGATAAATGCCAAAAGTCATGTCGTCTTCGCGGCTATAAATCAATTTAATTGGGGCGTTTACTTTTTGCGAAATCACAGCAGCCTCTACCATATAATGCCCATACGCACGACGACCAAATCCTCCACCCATACGAGTAAGATGAATATCTATTTTATCGGCAGGAATACCGATTCTGGCTGCAATCGTATTTTCGATGAGTGATGGCCCCTGTATTGGTGCGGCAATTTCTGCTTTGTCGGCTGTTACATGAGCAAAGCAATTCATAGGCTCCATGCAGTTGTGAGCAAGAAATGGTGCAGAATATGACCTTTCGAGGATTTGAGCCGCATTCTTAAAAGCAGTTTCTGGGTCGCCATCTTTGCGAGCTACTGTGGCAGATTTTGCACAAAATTCTGCCATTTTTTTGCTATGAATATTTGTATTTTCGAGTCCACCTGGGATTTTCACTTCACGTTTTTGACCTCTAAAACTTTGGGTTTCGGTAGTATCCGTCGTCGTTTCCCAGGCTGTTTTCAAAGCTTTTTTGGCTTGCATTACTTCCCAAGTCGTGTTTCCTACAATAGCCACAATTTCATTGAAAGCAGTCGTATCAAACATTTGTTTTCCATAATCATCATTATACAACTGAACCTTGAATACATCTTTTATGCCCGACATCGCTTTGGCTTCTGTGGCATCAAAAGACTTTAATTTCATGCCAAAAGCAGGTGGGTGAACTATCATCGCAATCAGCATTCCTTCTTTGCGATAGTCCATGCCAAATATCGGTTTGCCTGTTACGATTTTCGTACCTTCTACGTTTTTGCGGGGCGTTCCAACAATTTTGAAGTCCTTCACTTCTTTCAAATTTACCTCTCTCGGAACCGTTACTTTGGCAGCCGCCGAAGCCATTTCTCCATAAGTTGCTGTTTTTCCACTCAATTTATGGCTAATTATCCCTTTTTCGGTCGTAATTTCGGTTGTCGAAACTTTCCAAGTATCGGCCGCTGCTTGTACGAGCATAAACCTTGCCGATGCCCCTGCGGTACGCAATGGCTTCCAATAGCTTCTGACCGATTGGCTTCCTCCCGTAAATTGTCCACCGAACTTTTGAGTATTGTAAGGTGCTTGTTCGACGTTTACATTTTCCCAATTTACGTCTAATTCTTCTGCCAAAATCATTGGTAAAGAAGTCATCACGTTTTGACCAAATTCAGGATTTGGTGAGAAAAGCGTTATCTCGCCTTTATCGGTGATTTTGATATAGCTATTTAGCTCAAACCATTCTTTTGGTAAATTGGCGGTTTCGAGTTTATCGTCTGACTTGAAACCAGTTAGCCAACTAAAACTTAACAACATTCCACCAGTCGAAAGTGCTGAGGCTTTCAGAAAAGAACGTCTATTATATGATGTTTTTACGATGCTCATAGGTTTAGTTTTTAGATGCTGTTTTAATGGCTGCTTTGATACGAGTGTATGTTCCACAACGGCAAATATTGCCCGACATATAGGTATCAATGTCTGCATCGGTGGGTTTAGGAACGGCTTTTAGCATGGCGGTTGCAGTCATTATTTGCCCTGTTTGGCAATAGCCGCATTGAGCAACGTCGTGTTCAAGCCATGCTTTTTGTACAGGATGTTCACCGTTTTCTGACAGCCCTTCAATAGTCGTAATAGGTTGATTACCAACAGCTTCGATGGGCAATTGGCATGAACGAATGGCTATATCGCCCAAGTGAATGGTGCAAGCTCCACACGCACCAGCACCGCAACCAAATTTAGTGCCTTGCAAATCGAGGTGGTCACGCAAAACCCAAAGCATAGGCGTAGATGCGTCGGCTTCTACCTTCCTCGCTTTTCCGTTGATATTTAAATTAAATGTTGCCAAGGTTTTATATTTTTATGAAATTTAATGCTAAGAAATCAAGTAAAAGTACAATAATTATTAATGAAATGATTACGAGAATCAAACAAGAAATTACGAAAATCAAACAAAGATCTGGAGTTTACTAAAAGTAAAGGTAATTGTCAAGAATTCACTAATAAAATTCCTGTATTCGTGGCATAAAATTAACCCAAAACGACATTCTTTCTTTCCAAAACCATTCTCCCAACCCTAAAAATAGTCAAGCCGAGTAAAGCACAACCTGCCATCTCTGCTGTCATTGGCACACTTGTTCCATTGCTTAAAAAGCCTACTAAAGCCGCTGCTAATGAGTCAATTTCCATTTGAATAGCCCCCCCAAAAGAGCAGAGGCACTTCCTGCTTGCTTAGAGAAAGTGACTAATGAAAGAGCCGATAAATTGGGGAAACTAAATCCTTGACAACACAGAAAAATAAAAATCAGAAAAATCGTAGTGAATAAATTGAGAAAATCAAATGTACTTGCTACGCAATATTCTTTTTTCCATTTTTATGATGTTTTAAATCTTGATACAAAAATACTTGTTAGTTTCAAAAAACAAACAAGTATAATCAAACTATAGTTTACGAAAATCAAACATTTCTAAACTTTGAAGGACTTAAAGTAGTATGCTTTTTAAAGAAATTATTAAAGTGCGTAACCTCAGTAAAACCCAGTGAATAAGCTATTTCTGCCACATTCCAATTGCTATGTTTCAACATTATTTTGGCTTCTTGCAAAACTCGCTCGGCTATGATTTGCGAAGTGGTTTTTTGCGTAATTTCTTTAACGGCTCTATTCAAATGATTTACATGAACGTTTAGCTGATTTGCAAAATCTGATGCCGAACTTAATTTGATAGAAAAGTGGTTTTCGTCAATCGGAAATTGACGTTCTACCAGCTCAAAAAACATTGTAGAAATTCGTTGAGAAGCATTTATTTGCGGAACGCCGTTCGTTTGCTTATCTAATGAGGTTGCAGGCTGCATTTTTATAGCAAAATGTATCAACTCAAAGACCAGATTTCGCAGCATATCGTATTTGTGAACATAATCTGATTTGATTTCTGCGAACATTTTTTGATAAATGGGTTTTATTTGCTCCAATTGCTCATCCGACAACTCAAATACATGATTTCCAGTAGGTTGAAATACGGAATATTGACTCAAATCGCCAAACCTATGAAAAAAGTGCTGATTAAAAATGCAAAAGAAACCTTCTTCGATTCTTTCTAAGTTCTCGCACTTATAAGGAATTTGCGGATTTGAAAAAAACATTGCCTGTTTTTTGATAGTAATCATTTTATCGGCATAACTCATATCAATATTACCCACAACAAGCATTATTTTGAAGAAATCTCTTCTTTTATAAGGAAGTGGTTTCGTTTTTCCAACTTCAATTGGTTCATGTTCAAACACATTGAAATGCCCGATTTCATTTTTTATATTATCGGGAATCCAATCAAATTTTCGTTTGTAAAACTCTTCGAGCGATTCAATTTTTTCCATGACTTAATTATTAAACTTATAAAATTCAAACAATCTTATAAAAATATTAATAAGAATAAATTAAGCTAACATTCCAGACAAAATCTTTGCTCAGAATGGTTGACCGAATTTTTTTATTGACGATTGACTGTAAAGACAAAGGAAAATTTGCCTTTGCTAAACTGAAAGCTGATGTAACATAATAACCTTTATTGGTATCCATTTGCAAATAATAAATTTGTGGTGAAACTTTCAAAGAAAACCCCCCTACCGTCTTGATATTTGAAATATTACCACCTAAAGCCACGAAATTTGTGTTTTTTGTAGCATCGGCAAGCCCAATTGAACTCAAATAATAGACCCCAAAATTTACGTTTTTCGAGACAATATAGGTAGGCGAAATCTCACCCGCCCAAAAACGCCTAATTGTAATCAACTCTTTTGAAACACCATTGACAGTTGCAACAGTATTTCCGAATACTGTTGAAGGGTGAACCCCTACGCCCATCGAGAATTTCTTGGTTTCTACCAATTTATAACGTAGCCAAAAAATAAAAGACCAAGGCTTGAATTCTTGAACTGCAAACCTGAATTGTGGCTCGAAACTGAATCGTTTTTTTCGTACTACTAAGTCGAAAATGATGGCGGGTTTGCCCAAAATGAAGGTCGGAATTACCGAAATTCCATTATTTGTAACAGATATTGCACCGTTCACATTGATTTTTGCTTTCAAACTATCTTCCTTTTGCGAAAAAGCTGTTTGAACGATAGCAATAAATACTAATACGAGAATTGGTGTATTGAAAGAGTTTTTAGATAAATTATAAATCATAAGTTTTATTTTGCAAGGTTTTAACGTTACAACGTTATTGTTTTTTTTTGGTATTTTTAAATTAAATTCAAATGAAAACCTACGAAAATCAAATAATCTAAAAAACAAAAAGTGCTAAGTTTCAACAACTCAGCACTTCAGCACAAAATCTACTTTTTTTGAAATTAGTTGCTCTCAAAATCAACCTTTAAGGCATCATTTAGAATCGAGAAAGATTTAAGTTTAGCATCCAAATCGAAGATATGAGAGGCAACCATCAACTCATCGATATCTGTTTCGACTATAAATGCTGAAAGAGTATTTCTGAGGGTTTCTTTACTTCCATGAAATGTACACGAAAGCATGTTGTTTACTGCATTTTTTACCTCAGGAATATTATAACTTTCTGGAAATGACCCCGAGGGGCTTAATGGCTTGCGATTATTGGTAAGAATACCAACAAACAAACGCACTAAACTACTCAACAAAACATTGGCTTCTTCGTCAGTCTCAGCAGCAAGTACATTCACGCATGCCATCACGTATGGTTGTGCTAAAACCGCAGATGGTTTGAAATTGTTGCGGTATATTTTGATAGCTGCACGGAATTGAGCGGGGGCAAAATGTGACGCAAAAGCATAAGGAAGTCCTATTTCTGCGGCTAAATAAGCACTATCGGTACTTGAACCTAATATCCAAAGTGGAATGTCTAAACCTTCTCCAGGAAATGCTCTTACTTGAGCAGTTTGGTTTTTTGAGCTAAAATACTTTTGTAATTGTCTGATATCCATAGGGAAATCTTGAGCAGTTTCTTGATTTCTCCTTAATGCCATTGACGTGAGTTGGTCTGAACCAGGAGCTCGCCCTAATCCCAAATCTATTCTGTTTGGATAAATGGTTTCTAAAGTGCCAAACTGCTCGGCAATAACTAAAGTACTATGATTGGGCAACATTATTCCGCCCGAACCTACACGAATGGTTTTAGTTTTTCCAGCAACATGACCAATCAGCACAGAAGTTGCTGAACTGGCGATGTACTCCATATTATGATGTTCTGCCATCCAAAAACGCTTGTAGCCCAAAGATTCGGTATGCTTGGCAATTTCTACAGTATTTGATATAGCAGTTTGGTGATTTCCTCCTTCTGTTACAGTGGCTAATTCCAGAACCGATAAGGGTATTTTTGTCATTATTGTATAATCGTTTCTTTTAAAACCCAAAGTGCTTTTATAAAGTTTGCTTAAACGATTATAATTCGTGTATCTGAATCATTAAAGAAGTTTTCACTGTTTTTTCACCACTTTTAGGCAATGACCAAGCCACTTTATAAACTTTCCTATACCACAAGAAGCCATAGTTTTTTAAAGGAAGAAGGAAATACGTATAAGTTTATGATTTAGAAGAACTCGGCTCTCATAAATACCCCAAAATTGTTCTCATTGTGTTTGGTGGGGCCATAAAAATCAAAATTACTGCCTAAACCAAACTGATAGTTTTTGTAAACAGCACCAACTCTAAGGTAAACGTAACTACGATTGTGCGATTTTAGAGAGGGAGCGTAGTCAATAACTGCTTGTAAACGAGTATAAACTCCCCATTTATCATTTATTTGAGGCTTAAATTCGAATAATGAGAAGTTTTCAAGGTGGTGGTCTTGGGTTAAGCCTACCTGTGGTTGTATGACAACCAACATTTTTTTATTGGCATGAACAAACTGCAAACCAGCCGTAGGTTTAAATCCTGAAAATTGATTGATAGAAAAGCCACCAACAGCAGATATTTTCTTCCACAATTTTGCTGTTAATAGTGATTGTAAAAAAAACTCGTTCTTAGCCACCACATTTTTGTAATCAGCAAAAAAAGAAGTTACATTAAAGAAACCAAACCTGCTATTAGGATTAAACTGTTTAGTGGTGTTAAACTGAAAATTCAAACCCCTATTTCCAATTAAAACCTCTACAGGCATAGGCGGGCGTGGATGAGGCTTTTCGTCAACAGTTTGTGCAGAAACAGAAATAAAACCTGTCATTGAAATTAATAATAAGAGCGATTTTTTCTTGAAAAACATATTTTTATTATAGAGTTAGGTGCTTTTCCTAAAAAGTAGGAAATCAATTTTTGAAAAATGAGTAATTAGACTTGTTGCAATGGAAGATTATTCGTTTAAAAATAGCTTTTTTTTACAGCATCGGCTTTTAGATTTGTGTGATTTAAACAAGCGAAAACGTATAATTTTCGTCCGTAGTTACACTACGAACTCAAATTTAAGCCTCAATCAAGCAAAAAAAGACTTGATTTTATAAATCGAAACAGTTTTGTTGCAACGGAGAAAAATTTCATAACTTATGCGAATTACGGGTTAATACTTGCATTATTTTTATTTTTAGTATAACAAAAAAACTAAACTATCAGTTTTTCCATTAGAATTGAAGTAACATT
>NZ_JAYWCU010000175.1:0-6840 GCF_043780375.1 Emticicia sp.
ATGATCGAGCATATCAAAGAAACTTACGGGCATTTTAATATTTTCAAAACTCAAATCGAAAGTTCGACTGTAATCAAGCAATCACAGGTAGCCAAACAAGATTTGTTTAGCTATTCGCACAAATCGCTTTCGGCCGAACAATACATGAATGTTGCCAAAGAAGTAATGACTTTGGCTTAAAATAAAAAACAATGGCAAAGAATTTTATGGAAGGAATGAAAAAAACTTTGGTTGATTTGCAACCATCGACTTTTTCGGAAACCGAAAGAATAAAAAAACAAATTGTTGTATTAGAAGCACTTAAAAAGTTTATTCCACCCCTTGCAAAAGAGGAGTATAAACAACTCGAAACTAATATTCTGAAACATGGCTGCAAAGACCCGCTCACGGTCTGGGAAACAACCGAGTTGAAGGCTGGAATAGGAGAGGGGGATACTCCAATTTTCATATTGATCGATGGTCACAACAGGTATAAAATTTGTACGCAGTTTGGCATTGATTTTAAAATTGGTCTTTTAGAATTTGATGATTTGGATGCAGTAAAAGACTACATGATTGATTTTCAGTTGGGTAGAAGAAACTTAAATCCAGAGCAGGTTTCGTATTTTAGAGGGCTGAGATATAACCGTGAAAAAAACGGAAAAGGAAAGTACAATAGAGAAGGTGGGGAGATTGTTGATATTGCCGAAAAATTGGCGGTTGAGCATTCGGTAAGTCCACGTACCATTAAAAATGATGGAGACTATGCCAAAGGAGTAGAGAAGCTTCCGATTGAACTTAAAAGCGAATTATTGGCTGGAAAGATTGATTTAAGCAAGGAAGAAGTTCAGCGTTTAGGAAAAATAGAAGCAAGTTCCGAAGAGCTTAGTTCGATTGAAGGTGTTAAAAATGTGATCAGTAGGGGAGAAGAAAAAACACCAATCAAGAGCAATCAAAAAACAATAAAAGCACTCAAAAAAGATGTGATTGACTTTGCAAAAACACTCTCAAATAAGAAAGATTGTGAGCAACTAATGAGTAAAATTTCAAGCCTTAAAAAGCTTTTAGAAGCATAAGTGCAAATTTTGCACTTATGCTTCTTTTAGTGTTTTTGTGAGATGATTTCAAATAAAAATTGAATATAAAATAAGAATTATAATTCTGTTATGGTTTTTGAAATATTTATAGAAGAACGGCGAAAACAATTACAAAGTTTGGCAAGATGACTTGACCGAACTTTGTGGTATTTCTACAAAATCAATTCAGAAAAATGAAATGATAAAGCAAATCCAACATTAAAAACACTGCAAAAAATATTGGATATACTGGGTATCGGAATGTTTGGACTTGTTGCAATAAAAGAGGTTATTCTTTTTTTTGAGTTTATGAGCATCATTTTTTGTTAACTTTATAACAATCATTAGGTAATACTGGCTTTACATGGGATGAGTAGTTTTGCAGTTCACAAATATTACTCTCTTACCATGAAGAAAACTGTACTATCCATTTTGATTGGATTTTTATTTTACTGTAATGCTTTTTCACAAGGAACTGATGCCACAATTGCAGGTCTTGTTAAAGATGAAAAAGGCGAAGGAATACCTGGTGCTTCTGTACGTGTTCGCAACGAATCGACTGGTTTTCAGACTGGTACACTCACTAACGTAAACGGCGAATTTCAATTACAACAACTTCCTCTCGGCAAACCTTACACGATCACAATTTCCTTTGTTGGATATCAGACCCAAAAGTTTTCAGATTATGCCCTAAATCAGGGAGACAAATTAAAAATTGATGCAAAATTGATTACTTCTACAACAACTTTATCAGAAGTTGTAGTTTCGGCTAATTCATTTGTAAATAAAGAAACAGAGAGAGCAGGAGCAGCTATTGCTGTTACTGCCTTACAGATGAAACAGCTCCCAATGGAAGGTCGAAACTTTACGGCTTTGACAGCACTCTCTCCTTTACAGGGGCGAAATGGTAGTTTTAGCGGACAACGAACCTCATCTACAAACGTAACAATGGATGGTGCAAATGCCCGAAATATGTACACCAATGGAGCTGTTGGCAATGGAGCATATACAATTTCGCAAGAGGCGATACGTGAATATCAAGTTTCAACCAATAATTATGATGTAACACAGGGTCGTCAAGGTGGTGGGTCTGTCAATGCTGTTACAAAAAATGGTACAAACACAATGGAAGGTTCGGCATTTTTTTTTCATAGAGCAAGTAAAGCGAGACTTTTCGGGAAAGAAATATTTCCAATGAATAGTAAATTTAATGCAAACGGAACACCAAGAACTACGAATATCAACCAAAAACAATATGGTTTTTCGTTGGGTGGGCCTATCATCAAAGATAAATTACACTACTTTGTAGCTCTCGACCGCCAAAATGAAACAATTCCATATCAAATCGCTCCAGTTTTTGATGCAACCCAAGAATTGAATTTTGGAATTACAAAAGCCAATTTAGAAAAGGTAATTGAAGTTGCAAAAGAAAAATATGGTATGAAAAACACAACTCAATATGGTGATTTTTCGAGAGAAACAGAGGCCAATGCCTTGTTTATGCGTTTGGATTGGCAAATAAATGATAAAAATAAGTTGACTTTCCGTAATAACTTAACAACTTGGAATTCACCAAATTCGGTATCAGATAATTCTAACATTAATCTTTTAGAATCTTGGATTGGATTTAAAACTCGTGAAAATAGTGCTTTGGTCTCTTTGCGAACTGCCCTTGCACCAGATATTACCAATGAGTTGAAATTTCAGTACCAAACAGTTAAGCGTAATTATGTGGTAAATTCAGATTTACCTGACGCTAATATCCCTCGTGCAATTATCACGGTTCGTTCTGTAATTCCAACGGCAACAAACCCAACAGCATCGCAAACCCGAACAGTTCAGTTTGGCGGTCAAAGATTCGGTACCGAATACGCCAATGATAAAACCCTTCATTTGGCAAATACAACGTATTTGAGAAAAGGTGGTTTGAATTTTAAATTCGGAACTGACAATATGCTCACTTTCTTAGATTCTAAGATTGTGAACGAAATGAATGGCCGTTTCTTCTATTCGAGTTTACAAGATTTTATTGATAACAAACCAAGTCGTTATGCTCGCGAAGTACCGTTGGTAAATCCTGCTGTTCAGCAATCATTATTAGATTTTTCGTTGTTCGGCCAAGTTGATTTTCAACCTTTCAAAAATGTTTCGGCAATGGCGGGCTTACGTTATGATGCAACTATTTTCTTCAAGCAAGGTGTTGCGAATACAACAACCGAACAAAAATTGGGTATAAAAACGACCAATTCGTTGGCTGATTTTAATAATTTACAACCACGTATTCAATTAACATGGGATGTGAATGGTCGCCAAAAAGATTTGGTTAAATTCGGTGGCGGGATTTTCTCGGCACAACCTGTTTCTTATTTACAATTGAATAACATTCAAAACAGCGGTACAATCGTAGGTTCGATTGATGTTTCGGGGGCATTAGTTCCAAAAGCAGATTTTGTTTCGTACAGAAATGACCCAACTATTACTCCAGGAATTAAGCCTGGTGAAAGTTATATTTCAACAATAAATGCCGTTTCCGACGATTTTCAAGTACCAAGTATTTTCAAATTAAACTTGTCTTATAATCGCTTTTTTAATTCAAAATTTAGAGCAGGAATCAATTTATTATGGTCGAAAACTATCAATAATTACGTTTATTATGACAGAAACATTGTTGATGAACCATACTTTAAATTAAGCAACGAAGGAAATCGTGGGGTTTATGTTCCAGCAAATACTATTCCTGCCAATGGCTCAACTGATTGGACAAAAGGTAGAAAAGCAACAGACTTAGGTAGAGTTTTAGAATTAGAGTCTTCGGGTAAATTAGACCAAATGGCCGTAGTTTTTGATGCAAGTATGAGACTCGGAACCGATGGATATTTTACGGTTAGCTATACGAAAAACGATACTAAAGATAATACATCATTTGACTGTTGCGTAGCAAATACTTCAACATTCCGTGCCATTGTTGACGACCCAAGGGATAAAACAGTAGCTTATTCAGATTTTCAATTTAGAAATAAATTTGTGGTTAGTGCGGCATCACCAACCGTAAAGGGTTTTCAGTTAGGTGCAGTTTTTAATGGTGTTGGTGGAACTCGCTATTCGTTTTTGGTGGGTGGAAACAAAAGTATCAACGGAGATTTTGTCTTAACCAACGATTTGGCTTTCGTATTTGACCCTAATAATCCTGCTGTTCCTGAAACAGTAAGAAATGGCATCAAAGGACTTTTGGAAAATCCCGATGTAACCCAAAGCGTGAAAGATTATATCACTAAAAGTATTGGTAAAGTAGCCGAAAGAAATGGCGGCGTAAATCCTTTTTATTATACTTTGGATTTACGTCTTACGAAAGATTTAAAACTTTATAAAAATCATAAATTAGGGCTTTCGGCAGATTGCTTTAATTTTATGAATTTATTGGATAAAACTAAAGGTGTTTCGTACAATCATGGTAATATCAACTTGCTTACGATGACGACTTTCGACCAAAACACCAAAAACTATAATTATAATGTAGAAGCTGGTGCAGGTCGAAAACTCTCAACAGCAGGTGGTACACCTTGGAGAATTCAGTTAGGATTACGATATTCATTTTAATACAAAATACCATAAAATTCAACTGCAAAAGAGTCTGACCAAAAAAATGGTCAGGCTCTTTTGCTTTTTTAAGCAAACTAAAAGACATGATTTTCAAAAAAATGAAGTTTGTATTGGTTCGTTAATCATGCCGAATATTTCCTTATTCTTCCACCAAACTTAGCTGTGTTGCAAGGTCGATTATTTTTTTACAAGTATCCGATTTCTTATTTTTAGAACCTCTTAATTTCTCTATTTGCTTAGATAATTGTTCAATCAATTGATCTGATTTATTTGGCGTTTTTGCGATAACTAATTTTTTATTATCAATCAATTCGTCAACATCACTTTCATTCGCTATTTTAGTTTTCTGCACTGTTTTTTTTCCAAGTTGTTGAATCTTATTTTTTGTAAGATTCGTTTTTCCTGCTAAAACAGCCGTTTTTAGACTTGGTTCAAGCATTTCAAGTCCTTGTGCAAATTCGGCATCTCTTCTAATTGTTGCTTGTCCAACATTATATTTTTCACCCAAAAACTCTGCTGTTGTCTTTTTTTTATCATAATGCTCAAAATGAGCATTATGACTTTCGAAGTCTATAATCTGCTCATAATTTCCATAATGCTCATTTTCAGCATTATGCTCATCACGTCCATATTTGCCTTTATTTTGTTTTAAATTTATGTACTTCATTCCTCTCAAATAGGAAGCTTGTTCGAGCGTCAGATTCCGTCTTCCTAATTGATTGTCAATCATGAACTCACGCACATCTTCCATTGTTTTGAAAGATATTAAATGAATAGAAAAATCTATTCTGTTTTTTTGACAAATCTTAAAACGATTATGTCCATCAATTAAAACATAAGAGGGTAGGGTAGAAGTGCTTTCGGAAGCTACTACATTGTCGGTTGTAGGCCAAACTAATAAAGATTCTCTGCAACCATTTTTTAACAAATTAGCTTCTAATTGCTCAAATTCATCTTGATTAAGCGGCGGAATAAGTGCCTCTAACTCAGGAATAATAGAGATATGATTTTTTATATCTTCGTGTTGCACAAAGGTTGAGTTTTGAAATATTTTCTGTTCACCAAGTGAGGATTGATATTTTTTTGCCATTTTTATTATAATTTAAAATTTTACCCAATTAATTCTTTTGCTAAGTTCATATAATCAACAGCCCCTTTTGATTGAGCATCATAAGAAAACACATCAATTTGAGAAATTTGAGATTCCTTTAATGAAACATTTAGTCTTATCTGACTTTTGAAAATTCTAAAAGATGAAAGCTGTGCATTGACTTGGCTAATAATATCACGATGAATATTTAATCGAATATCTACTAAAGTCAAGACGATGCCTTCAATTCGTAAATTACTATTGATTTTTCGTTGAACTTGAAAAATGTGGTCGAAAAGCCCTTTAACACCTTTAAGAGCAGCTATCTCGGGTTGAAGCGTAACTATACATGAATCTGAGGCGATTAAAGCACTTGTAGTAAAAATATTAAGTGCTGGTGGGCAGTCTATCAAAATATAATCATATTCACTCAACTTTGGCTCAATCACTCGTTTCAGTTGTAATTCGCTCAAAACACCCCTAATCATTTCTATTTCTCTGCTTGCCAGTGACAAATCACTGGGCGAAAGGTCAAAATTTTCAGAAATCGGGTAAATTGGTAATGGTTCATCATCAATAATGGCATTCATCACTTGCTTATCTGGGGTATCAACACCAAGAGCTTGAGATAAATTACCCTGTGAATCCATATCTATCACCAAAACTCTATTGCCTTGCAAAACCAATGCTTTACCCAAATTGAGTGTAGTTGTAGTTTTTCCAACACCCCCTTTATGATTTACAATAGAAATAACTTTAGCCTTTGATGGGAAAAACTCTTTCCAACCATAACTTACTAAAACTGGGTAGAGTTTTGAAAGATGTTCGGCATTAAAATCTCTGCCACCATTGATTGTTTTAGAAATTGTACCTTTGGGTATTGCGGCTTCTTTTTCTATTTTGGCAAATGTTAAACCTTCTTTGTTTTTTAGGAAATTGATTACTTGTGCGTTAGAAATCATGTTGTAAATGTTTGGTATCAAATAAGGACAAATATAAAACAAATGTCTTTATTTAATACCAAGTACTTTAATTTTTTTGTTTATTCATAACAAAATATATTTGAAAACATACTCAAAAATTCGTTCTCGTCAA
>NZ_JAYWCU010000176.1:0-27718 GCF_043780375.1 Emticicia sp.
TCGCTAACAATTAACGTTTTACCAACCCTAAACATTGGGACAAGGGCTTGTTCGGCTAATTTATTAACTTACTCGGTATCTTATACAAGTGATGGGGTCGTAACAAGCAGTGTTGGGACAGTATCAGCAGCGGCTGCCGCAGCAGGGATTGTATCAGGAATACCGACAGGCACAAATGTTATAATGACCGCTACAAGCAATACAGGTTGTGTGGTAACCCAAACGATAAGTTCGCCAACATGTACTTGTCCGTTAGTAAATGCACCTGTTAGTGGTGGTAATCAAATTATATGTCTGGGTCAAATAATCCCATTCTTAACAGCAAATGTTGGAAATGGTGAAGTAGTAGAGTGGTACGATGCTATAAGTGGCGGTAATTTATTGGCAACTGGTTCAAGTTATACGCCAAGTGTTGCAACTGGTGGCATTTTTTATGCACAAGCCAAAAACACCACTACTAATTGCGTTAGTGCGACTCGTACTGCAATTTCTCTAACAATTAATGCTTTGCCAATACTAAACGTTGGAACAAGTGCTTGTTCGACTAATTTATTGACTTACTCGGTATCTTATACAAGTGATGGGGTCTTAACAAGCAGTGTTGGGACAGTATCAGCAGCGGCTGCCGCAGCAGGTATTGTATCAGGAATTCCAACAGGGACAAATATTATATTGACAGCGACAGGTAGTACAGGTTGTGTCGTAACTCAAACGGTAACTTCTCCCAATTGTAGTTGTCCAACAGTAAATGCACCTGTTAGTGGTGGCAACCAAACAATTTGTCAAAGTCAAACAATTCCACCTTTGACGGTAAGTGTTGGAACTGATGAAGCAGGGATGCCTGCCATAGTAGAATGGTACGATGCACCAAGTGGTGGCAATTTATTGGCAACTGGTTCAAGTTATACGCCCAATGTTGCAATTGGTGGCATTTTTTATGCACAAGCCAAAAACACGATTACTAATTGTGTTAGTTCGGCTCGTACTGCAATTTCGCTAACAATAAATGCTTTACCAACACTTATAGAAGGCACAAAAACTTGTTCACCCGACTTATTGACTTATAGCGTTTCATTTACAAGTGATGCAACAAATATCACAGCCGCAGCAGGGATTGTTTCGGGGACAATTGTAAAAGATATTCCAAAAGGAATGAATGTAGAAATCACAGCAACTTCTTCAACTGGATGCCAAAATAAAATAAATGTAACAGCTCCTTCTTGTGTTTGCCCAACTGTTACAAGTCCAATTTCGGGTGGTGATAAAACAATTTGTAAAAATGAAACAATTCCAACATTATCTGTTACCGTTGGAACTGGTGAGATTGCTGATTGGTATGATGCTTCAATTGGTGGAACATTGCTATTAGCAAATTCGATTATCTATACACCATCAATAGAGCAGTATCCACTGGGGGGCGTTTTTTATGCAGAAACAAGAAACACTACAAATAATTGTTTAAGTGATGCACGAACTGCGGTCAAATTAATCATTAATCCTATCGGTGCTACTCCTACAATTATTGCTTCAAAAAATCCTCTAATATTGGGTGAAACAGCAACATTGAGTATCACAAATTGTATTGGAATTATTACATGGAATACTGGTGAAAGTGGAATGAATATTTCTGTAACACCAACAGCAACCACTGAATATTCGGCTATTTGTACGGCAAATGGTGGTTGTATTGGTGGAAATGGTAAAATAACAGTCAATGTATCAGTTCCAAAAATTGAAGTAAAAGCTTCTCCTACTATTGTTTGTATCGGTGGTTCAACAACTTTGAGCATGACTGGTTGCCCAAGCAATGATATTTATTGGACTTCTCCAGAATATGGGCGTAGAAACGAAATTACTCCTCTTTACAATGGAATTGTTCAAGCGGGTTCATTTACTGGGCATTGTGTAACAAGTGCTGGCGAAAGTACGACTACCATTGGTATTGATATTCGACAAGCACAAGATTTTCAAATCATTGCCTCAAGGAATTCAGTTATTTTAGGAGAATCAACCATTTTAAGTACAACTGGTTGCGATGGTGTGGTAAGTTGGCAAAATGGACAAGCAAACGGAAATCCAATCACAGTTTGGCCAACGAACAGATACACTGATTATGTGGCAGAATGTATAAGTCCAAACGCTTGTGGTGGAAAAGGTAAAATAACAATTGAGGTAAAACCACCCATTATTCAAGCCACTGGAAAAGATGTCTGTTGGGGTTCAACGGCTACACTTGGTCAGAGTGGTTGTACTACCTCATTTTATTGGGTCGTTTGGCATAATGATGATTTTATGGATGCCAAACCTATTGAGAATCCCAATTCATACTTAATTACACAGAAGACTAATTTTAGGGTCATGTGTTCAACTTCAGTTGGTGAAGGTGCGGGAGATATAACGATAAATCCAATTTCATTGCCCAACAAACCTGACATTGGCAGCGAAAGAACGACCTATTTCTTAGGTGAAACGGTAAGAATTGGCACTGGTGGATGTAACGGCTCTGTCAGATGGTCAACTGGTGAAAATGATATAAATACCATTGAAGTTAAGCCAAGACGTAGCTCAAAATATAGTGTTACTTGTGTAGGTGGCTATGGTTGTACCAACTCAAATGAGATTGAAATCACAATGAAAACGCCATCACCAACGGCTATAGACCAAATAATCTGTTATGGAGATACTGTAAAATTGGTCAGTGGCTGCATGACTGGCACGGAAGTTCATTGGACAAAAAATTGGATGGATATTCCAAATCGAGTGGAAGTACCCGAAGGATTTCAAGAGCGAATAACCGAATCAAATACTTATGCCGTATCGTGTTATGATGCTGAAACTGGTTGGAGTGAAGCAGTTGCTATCAAAGTTACCGTCAAAGCAAAAATAACGCCCCTAACAATTACAGCCAAAGGTATTGAAAAAACTGCAATTATTGTCAAAGGCGAAACAATTGAATTATTCGCAAGTGCCTGTAATCGGACTGAATGGAGGGTAGAAAGCGTTTCAATGGCTGATACTGTGAATAAAATTCAAGTAAAACCTTTACAAACAACTATTTATCATGCTCGCTGTTTTGTCGATGGTTGTTACAGCGAATGGAATCAATTTAAGATTTATGTAAGACCTAAAATGCCTGTTGTAACTGCCAGTGCAGATACTTTATGTATTGCGGCCGCTGCTGCGGGTTCTTCAACATCCATTACCGCAAAAAAATGTGAAGATGGCGGTTTGTTGGTTTGGTTAAATAATCAAGATTTAAAAGACCTTTCATTTACAGTTTCACCCAAATCAGATATTACTTACAAAGCTATCTGTGTAGGATTCGACTCGACGGAACGTCGCCCGTTAGTTTCAGATACAACTACAACTTTTATCAAAGTTTATCAAACTCCAAAAAAGCCAATGATTAGTGGAAATTTAATCATTCTTGATGGTGAGAAAACCACACTAATTGCCAGTGGCTGCGATGAAAATTTACTTTGGAATACAGGAGAGAAATCACAAAGTATTACAGTTAGACCAGAGAAAAACACGGTTTATTCTGCTATATGTGGTATTTGGCAATGCGTATCTGATACCGCATCAGTCAAAGTTAGAGTAAGACCTCGCCGAATTGAGATTGAAACGAGCAATGGCATTCGTGGTTATTCAATTACTGATACGCTTTGCTTGAATAAACAATTGACCATTTCGAAATTGACTTCTTGTAATGGCACAATTGTCTGGTCAAATGGTCAAAGTGGCGAAAAGATTGAGGTTACTGGCACACTGGGTGAAACGCAAAAGTATAGTTTGTACTGCATCAATGCTGATAATGAAAAATCAGATGAATCAACGGCTACCATTGCAGTTTTGAATTATAACATCAATGAAGCGATTGCCTACCCAAACCCGACTTCTGGAAAATTATATATCAAATCGAAAGGCTGCATTGATGGGGTAAAACTCATTCTTTATAGCCAACGAGGAGAAATACTTTACGAAGGTGGCGGGCAAGAAAGATACTTAGATAGCATTGTAATCGACTTGTTCAATTTACCATCAGAGACCTACATTTTGTATATCGTTGGCACGGATGGAAACAAACCTGTCACCTTAAAAAAACGCATTATTAAAGTCAATAACTAAAACATTCACTAATTCCTTGTCAACTTGATTGACAAGGAATTTAAACAAAAAATTAGATGAAAAATTTAAAAATGATTGGCTTGCTATTTTTAGTAAGTCTTCAAAGTATAGCACAAGCCTATACTCCAGTTAATCCGAATCGAGTTTTAGTCGGTGCTTTTCCTTTTCAAAACTTCACTTACGATGCTCGAAGTGCGGCATTGGGCGAAGCAGGGATTGCGATTTCACCCGATGCCAATAGTGGCTTAATGAATCCTGCAAAATTAGTATTTCTAAATGCTTCAAAAGACAGTTCAAAAAAGGAAAAACCCTTTGGAATTTCTCTGCATTATACGCCTTATTACATAAATCTCATTCAAGGAATGAATCTGCATGCCTTGAACACTTTTAAGGTCAAAAATAATCATGCCTTTGGACTAACAGTCAAGTATTTTGATGCTGGCGGTGTGGAAATTCGTAATCAAAAAGGCATTTTTCAAAGGAATTTTGCTTCAAAAGAGTTTTCCATTGCTGGTTTTTATGCCAAGCAATTGAAAAATAATAATTGCTTTTCTGTGGGTTTGAAATATATCCATTCGGACTTGTCGGCTACGATAAAACCAGTAAATACCATTGCTGGAGATTTGTATTTCTTTCATAACAGCCCCCTAACCCCCAGTGGGGGAACAAAAAAGTATTGGCTAAATTACGGAGCTTCATTGACAAACATTGGCGGGAAAGTTTCATACAACGATTATAAAAAGCGGACTTTTCAATCAACCTTGCTAAAGCTCGGTGCTGCACAAAATTTTATTCTTGGAAAGAAGCATAATGTTTTAATATTTACCATTGATGCCAACAAATTATTAGTGCCTACACCTTCCATTCGGAATTTCAAAAATGAAGTAATTGCAGGCAGAAATGAGGAAAACATTACAGGTATTGGTTCAATTTTTCAATCATGGACTACTGCACCAGACGGTTTGTGTGAAATTATGAGAGAAATTTCCTTTTCAATGGGTACGGAATTTCAATTTCGAGAATTCCTTTATGCTCGTGCGGGCTATTATACCCAAAACAAACGAAAGGGAGATATACATTATATCACGTTGGGTTTGGGCGGTAAATTTAAGAATTTTGGTTTGGATTTATCTTATTTGATTCCGAATAAACAGAATATAATTTTGTCAAATGCCTTTCGTATTTCATTGAATTATTGCCCTTTCAAATAATTTATCTTACGTGCTTTTCTATAAATTTGGTAGCCCTACTTATGTGGGGCTATTTTACAAACTTTAAAAAAATGGAACTAAAAGGGACAATAGTGAAAATCAAAAATATTGAGGTTATTTCTGCAAAAACTGAAAATACAAAAGATTTTCAGAAAAGAGAATTTTGGTTACGAATTACCAATGAAAAGTACGCACAGACAATAAATTTAGAGCTTCACGGTGAATCTGTTGCCGCATTGGATTATTTCACCGAAGGACAAGAAATAATTGTCTCAATTAATCTAAAAGGTAGAGTTGTTGATGAAAAATGCTTTAATACCTTGCAAGCTTGGCGGATTCAAGAGGTGAAAAAATCTTAGCTTGAAACGTGAAAATCAGTAAAATTAATCATGAATTTCTTGTAAAATGACTTATTTTTATGCCTTTCCTGATATGTGTGGGTTTAATTGGCTGTGCATTTGATGGAATCAATAGGCTATTTAGACAGGTGAAAAAAGATGTACATGAGGGATAGATACCAAATTTTAGAATCAAGTTTAACCTCTCAGATTATCCAAAAATCTTCTTCCAAGTACCTTTAATAAGGTTATATTTCAAAGTGCTTGGAAGTGCTTGCCAAAAATATTTGTTGATTTCTACCGAAAATGATGGCTGCATATAACAGTTAATCACACTACCTTCACATTCTTTTAACTTGCCTTCTAAAGCAACAATTTGTTGTACTTCTTCTGAATTATATAAATTGAAAAGTTCATCATTTATTACAAAATCTTTTGTGCCTAAATGGTAACAAGGAAGCACTAATTTATTTTCTGGAGAAATAACAATCGTAGAAGATGCCGCTTTACAGACAGGATTTTTGATGTTATTTCCACCGTTTTTTCGGAGTGATATAAAGGCTTTATTCAAATACACGTTTTTTTGTTTGCCCCACCATAAAAGCTTGTTAAAGCTATCTCCAGTTTCTACTTGGTTATAGTTGAAGACTGGATTTAGAATTAAAACTAAATCATTTGGTTGTGAGATTTCTTTCCAAACCCTTTCAATCTTATCAATGTTTTGTTCAAAAACTGTAAATAAAATATCAGGTCGTTCACCTAATTCTTTTGCTCTTCTAATAGAATCTATTAATTTATCAAAGCATTTTACCCCTCTTGAAGCATTGTGTTCATCTTCATTGGGAGAATCAAGCGAAAAATGCAGCATATCAATTTTACCTTTTAATCGCTCGGCATATTTTTGGTATAAAAGACAGTTTGTTGTTACAGTAGTAAACATTCCTGCTTTTTTGCTTCGCTTAAAAGCAAATCTAATTCTCGGTGAAGAAGTGGTTCTCCACCTGTAAAATCAATAATTTTGACGCCTAATTTTTTAAGGTCTTGTAGGTTTTTTTTGAAATTTTCGAGGGTAATATAAGGCGATGGTTTTTCCCAAATATCACAAAAACTACAAGTAGCATTGCAGCGATAAGTTACGTAATAGTTGCAGAGTATAGGGGGCTTAATTAGCCTCATTATAAAATTCGTGAATTCTTAAAATCCTTCTAAATTTTCCAAAAAATAGAGGCATTTTAATGAAATAAGTGCAGAATACCATCAGAATATTATTCATACTCCCCATTTTCCCATTTTTCAAATTCTTCATATAGCCAATTTACATACTCTAAAAGGTTCTGTTTAACAGTTTCAGTATCTGCCCCAGATTCTATTTCTAAACCTTTTGGAGAAACAAAAATCTTTTGTTGAGCCGCTAATAACCTATAAACTTCATAATATTGGTGCATCAGAATATCACGAGAAAAATTAAAATCATATTCTACAGTATTCTTGTCAATATATGTATCTTTTGGAAAGCCAACTATATCAATAATAATATCTAAATTATTCACACAAATACCTGCCAATTCGACTCCTTTCTTTACTAATTCGTCAAACAAACATTGCTGTTTATACTCTTCAAAAAGAAGATTTACTAAATGTTCTTTCATTTTGTAATATGTCATTGATTAAATTTAGTAAAGAACAAAATGGTATATTATAAATATTTAGTATAACATATCAAAGTAATGGAAAAACCCGTTTTGAGAAAAAGTACCGAATAATAAATTTATATTTCGCCGAACACTTATTTCTTATATATTTGGGAGATATTGGAACTGTAATTAGGGGGTTAAGCCAAAAATTAGCTACTCTAAACTAAAACTTGAATCTTGCAAAGTAAAAATGAGTCTGTTTTCAAACAAACTATAAATAATGCCAAATTTTAAATTTCTGATGCTTAATTTAGTATCTATTAAGCAAACAAAAAAATGTAGCGATAATAATTCTTCAAAAAATCAAAAATGAATATTATTTCTTGGTAAATGCTTATGAATAAAAATGCAAAAATTTACATTGCTGGTCACAAAGGTATGGTTGGTTCAGCCATTCTAAGAAATCTTGAAAATAAAGGATTTACAAATCTAATATTTAGAACATCAAAAGAATTGGATTTGAGAAATCAAGAAGCTACGCTTTCATTTTTTAAAGCAGAAAAGCCAGAATATGTCTTTTTGGCTGCTGCCAAAGTAGGAGGTATTATAGCCAATAATACTTTAAGAGCAGATTTTATATATGAAAACTTAGCTGTCCAAAACAACGTTATTCATAGTGCATATTTGCACTTGGTTAAAAAATTAATGTTTTTAGGCTCTTCATGTATTTATCCCAAATTGGCTCTACAGCCATTAAAAGAAGAGTATTTACTCACAGGTTTACTTGAATCTACAAATGAACCCTATGCTATTGCTAAAATTGCTGGTATAAAATTGTGTGAAGCATACAGAAGTCAGTATGGTTGTGATTTTATATCTGTGATGCCTACTAATTTGTATGGTTCAAATGACAATTATGATTTGCAGAACTCACACGTCTTACCCGCAATGATTCGAAAATTTCATGAAGCAAAAACAAATAAAGACAATTTCGTAAACTTATGGGGTTCAGGTTCACCTTTAAGAGAATTCCTCCATGCCGATGACTTGGCTGATGCTTGTGTTTTTTTAATGCAAAATTATAGTGAAGAAGGCTTTGTAAATATTGGCTCTGGTGTTGACCTAAGCATCAAGGCATTAGCAGAGTTGATTAGAGGTATTGTAGGTTTTAAAGGCGAAATAATATGGGATACAACGAAACCAGATGGAACTCCACGTAAACTGATGGATGTTACCAAACTTCATAACTTAGGTTGGAAACATACAATAACATTGGAGGAGGGCGTTAATTTAGCATATCAAGATTACTTAAAGAATTTTGGGTAATAATCTTGGTATTGTTATATAACGTAGTTTGTGTCAACCTTTTTTTGAATTATAATAGAAATGAAAATATCAATCGTCACTGCAGCATATAATTCGGCAGCAACAATTAGAGAAACCATAGAAAGCGTTCTTTCTCAAGACTATCCCAATATTGAATATGTTGTTGTTGATGGAGGTTCAAAAGACGGAACTGTCGAAATCTTAAAATCTTATGGTGATAAAATTAAATGGGTTTCCGAAAAAGACAGTGGTATTTTTGAAGCCATGAGTAAGGGTGTAAAAATGGCAACTGGAGATGCGATAGGTATAGTGGGCTCAGATGACTTTTACCCAGATAACAAAGCAATTAGTAAAATTGTAAAAGCATTTGAAGAGTCAAATGCAGATTCAGTTTATGGCGATTTACATTATGTCGATTCTGTGGATACCAATAAAATAACCAGGAACTGGAAGTCAGGCAATTATAGTCGTGAGCGTTTTTTGAGTGGTTGGATGCCGCCACATACAGCTTTTTTCTTAAAAAAATCAGCCTATGAGGCTTATGGCTTATATGATTCATCATTCAGATTTGCTGGAGATTATGAATTAATGCTGAGAATGTTATATAGGTATAAAGTTTCTTCCTATTATATCCCTGAGGTCTTAATGAAAATGAGGGCTGGCGGAAATAGTAACGGCTCGATAAAAGGTCGAATAAAGGCTAACATTGAAGACAGGTTAGCTTGGAAAAAGAATGGTATTAAACCTCGTTGGTACACGTTATATGTTAAGCCCATTTCAAAAATCATTCAATGGTTTGTTTGATTTATTATTTTGCTTCCACCCAAAAAACGTCTAAAAAATTAATAAATGAAGAAAGCCCTAATCACAGGTGTAACAGGACAAGATGGAGCCTATTTGGCTGAGTTTTTATTAAACAAAGGATATGAAGTACATGGAATCAAACGTCGTAGCTCTTTAATTAATACTCAACGAATAGATCATTTATATGAAGATTTACACAAAAAAGATGTAAAATTTATCATGCACTATGGTGATTTATCAGATTCTACCAATATTATCCGTATTATTCAAGAAGTACAACCTGATGAAATCTACAACTTAGGTGCGATGTCACATGTAAAAGTTTCCTTTGATGAACCTGAATACACTGCACAAGTAGATGGAATTGGGACATTGCGGGTTTTAGAAGCCGTAAGATTATTAGGATTAAGTCAAAAAACAAAGATTTATCAAGCCTCCACTTCTGAATTATATGGTTTAGTCCAAGCAGTACCACAGTCTGAAACTACCCCTTTCTATCCACGGTCTCCTTATGCTGTCGCTAAACTATATGCCTATTGGATAACAGTAAATTATAGAGAGGCTTACAATATGTATGCTTGTAATGGTATTTTATTCAATCACGAATCTCCTTTGAGAGGAGAAACATTTGTAACTCGAAAGATAACACGTGCAGTAGCTCAGATAGCTTTGGGTCAGCAGGATAAATTGTTTTTAGGTAATTTAGATGCACAAAGAGATTGGGGACATGCCAAAGATTATGTAGAAGCAATGTGGTTGATTCTACAGCAGGAATATCCAGAAGATTTTGTTATTGCAACTGGTATTACAACACGAGTGAGGGAGTTTGTCCGAATGGCTTTTGCTGAGGTTGGTATCGAAATTGAATTCGAAGGAGAAGGTGTTAATGAAAAAGGGATAGTTGCATTATGTAATAATCAATTGTATCAATTGCCAATTGGAAGTATTGTACTAGAAGTTGACCCAAACTATTTTCGCCCTACTGAAGTCGACTTATTAATAGGTGACCCTTCTAAATCTAAAACAAAACTTGGATGGGAGCCTAAATACAATTTATCGTCTTTAGTTAAAGACATGATGCAAAGTGATGTGGCATTATTTTCTAATCGGTAAATAATTTTTTTAGAAATGATAAATCAATTTATCTTGTTTTTTATAACTCATTGCTGTCCAGTTCTTTATGTATAATTGGGAGCTTTTTGAGTATGTTACAATATACCGAATAATAAATATATACATTTTTTTATTATTATTATCCATTGTTATACTACTTTTACATTACGAAAATAACAGCAAATCTAAATTATATTATTTTTAGTGAGCTTAATATTTTTACTTATTCAAAAAAAATTTTTGCTATGAATTTACAATTATATAAAAACCATTTCGTCCCTACTTTTTTCTTCCAACCTTTAAGAAAAGAATATCTCAAAAATCTGATTTTGCTTCGTTTATTTGACAACTATGATAACTTTTTGATGTCACGTTGCTTGAATTTCAATTGTCAATATAACAAAAATTTCTAATAGATCCCCCATCTTGAAAATCGGGGGTAGTTATAAAATGGTTTTGTTTCTACATTAATCATTTCTTAAGTAATTATCCAAAATGCTATAAAATTGATAAGTTCGTAATTATGAACTTAAAAGTCAATATTTAGCGGGTCGAGTAAAGCCCCTCAAAAAATTGGGAAATGAATTTAAAAATAGAATTAAGAGAGGAATTATGCTAATTTGTAAATTCACAACCTAATGACTCAAAGAATTTAATATATAGATTAAAAGTAGTTTTTTAATTATAAGCTCCACAAATGGGACTGAAAGGGCGGAGCTTTAAAACAAATAATAAACATTTTATAATGGCTTGGTTCGTACTATACACTAAATCACATAATGAAAAAAAAGTTGCAGAAAGCCTTACTAAACAAGGAATTGAGGTGTTTTGTCCAACAATAAAAAAAGAACGAAAATGGTCAGATAGAATAAAAGTTATTGAAGTTCCTTTGTTTAAATCTTATTGTTTTGTAAACCTTGAAGATAAAGATAGACAAAAGGTATTTGGAGTTTCTGGAGTAGTTCGCTATCTGTTTTGGTTAAAAAAGCCCGCAATAGTTAAGCAAGAGGAAATTAATATTATTAAAGATTTATTAAATGAATTTGATCATACATCAATTGAAGTCGTAGATTTTCAAATCGATGATACAATAGTAATTAACTCAGGTGTATTTTCGGGTAAAGATGCATTGATTACTAATAAGCAAGGAAAAAAAATAGTAGTAAAAATAGAATCTCTAAAGATGTTTATCTCTATAGATTTGAGTATAAATAAAATCAAAAAGAAGGATAATTATTAAGTATCATTTATTAACAGTACGAGCAGTAATAACAAATAATTTCTAAATATGAAGTCTATAAAATGGGACTTAAAGGGCGAAGCTGTAACAATAAGTGAAATTACCAACTGTGCATAATATAAAATTTTATGAAAAATTTGCTTAGTATTAAAGAAAACTCTTTATTTTTGGCGATACTTAACTCTCGCTCTCCGATGATTTTTTATTTCAAAAAAGTAAATACTACAAAAAACATTTTTTTGATTGCAATAAGTGCTGTTTTTATTAATCTATCTTCATGTACAACCATTCAACGAGTACCGCCACCCAAATTAGGATATTTTCAAACGGATAGTGTTTCATATCCTGCTTACATTAGTACTCAAAAACCTAAAGTTACAGTTATTCAGAAAGATGATATCTTAGCAATCATTGTAAATAGTCTCAACGTTGAGTCAAATGAAATACTTAATTTTACTAATGTAAATACTCTACCTGTTTCTGTATTTTCAGGTAATGTAGGTGGTGGCGTTCAACCATTAGGTTATCCAGTAGATTCTTTGGGTTTTGTAAATATCCCTCTTATTGGTAAATTAGCACTTGGAGGATTGACATTACAGAAAGCGGAAGAACTTATTAAAACAGAACTTGAAAAAAGCATAAAATCTCCAGTTGTTAATCTCCGCTTTATGAATCATAAGTTTTCTATGTTGGGAGAAGTGAACGGAGTAGGTACTTTCAATTTATTAGATGACCGTACAACTATCATTGATGCCATTGCCTTAGCTGGCGACTTGTCGATATTTGCCAAAAGAGATAGTATTGTGGTAATTCGAAATATTGACAATAAACGAGAAATTGGGCTTGTAAACATAAGTGACAGGTCTGTTTTTGCATCGCCTTACTTTTATCTTAGAAATGGTGATATTATTTATGTTGAACCAACAAAGCACAAACTCGTTCCTGAAATTCCTTTTCAGCAACAACCGCCCCCAAGTCTTATATTACAAAGATTACCATTATATCTTAGTTTAGTTTCATTTTTGGCAATAATAGCCAATCTTTTTAAGTGATAGATAATTGTATCATTTATCTAAATAAATTCAAGAAACTATCTAATTAATAACAATCGTTCCTATGACCGAAAATAATATTTTTAACGAAGAACACGAAGCAGATTTCGATATTTTAGGTTTCCTGTTCAAGTATTTACGCTATTGGTATTGGTTTCTACTTACTATGATACTTGGATATGTTGGTGCATATTTGTATTTAAAACAATATACCCCAATTTATAAAGTCAATGCAACATTGCTGATTAAAGATGAAAAAACGAAGAAAAAAGGCGGTGATCTGATTGATGACTTCTCAGCATTAGGTAGTAAACAAATGGATAACGAAATTGAAGTACTTCGTTCAAGAGCATTAATTGGAAGAGTAATTGACGCATTAAATCTTACAGTAACCTATTGGCATGAAGCAAGAAGTCGAGACAAAGAGCTTTACAGCGACGTCCCAATAAAAGTCATTGTAAAAGAAATAAAAGATTTTGCTTACAGTAATCCTTTTTATATAAAGTATGTTTCAGAGAATCAATATCAAATACTTGACACTAAAAAAAATGTTGTTGGAAAATTTGATTTTAGCCAATTAATTCAAAGCCCTTATGGTCAATTTAGAGTTTTCAGAAATAAAAATATAACCCCATCCACAGATCCAATTAAAGTAATTTTTCAGTCTCATGAAGGTTTAGTTAATGGCTTGGTCGGGGGAATTCAAATAGCACCTTTAAGTAATAAGACTTCGTTTATTTCTTTAGGAATTGAAATTGCGTTGCCGGATAAAGGAAAAGCAATATTAGGAAAGCTTTTAGAAGAATATGCTTATACATCTTTGGAAGACAAAAACCGAGAATCAACCAATACGCTAAGATTCATAGAAGAAAGGCTCAAATTAGTTACAAGCGAGTTAGGAAATGTAGAGCAAGATGTTGAACAGTATAAACGAGTGCAAGGTATCACGGATTTAAGCTCAGAGGCAAGTTTGTTTTTAGGAAAGGTAGAAGAAAATGATGCCAAACTTAATGAATTGGATGTACAAACTAAAGTGCTGTCAGGGGTAGAAGGTTATATTAACAATTCTGAAGCGGGCAATCTTGCACCTGCTACTTTAATGGTCAATGATCCTGTTTTGAGTGGATATATAACACAATATGCACAATTGGAGTCGGAAAGAGCAAAGTTGGCTCGTTCTGTACAACCGGGAAACCCTCTATTGGAAACAGTTAATGGCCAAATGAGAAATGTCAAGCAAGCCATTCGAGAAAATATTAATAATCAAAAGACAAACCTTGATGTTAGTCGAAACAATTTGAAAAGGTTAAATAATCGTCTTGAAAGTTCCATTTCAACCATCCCTCGTAAAGAAAGAGAGTATGTTGGTATCAAAAGACAAGCAGGGATTAAAGAGAATCTATACTTATTATTATTTCAAAAAAGAGAAGAGACAGCACTCTCTTATGCTTCTACAGTTACTGATAGTCGCATTGTTGACATGCCATACGATACTGGGGGGCCGATTAAGCCTGATAGAAAAAATATCTACATGATGGCATTACTTATTGGCTTAGCAATACCTTTTGCCTTAATTTCCATTAAAGAATTATTAACAAATACTGTTCAATCTAAAAAGGAAATAGAACGTAAAACAGGCTTGAAAGTATTTGGTGAAATTTCACTTAAACCAAAAGAAGATCAAAGTGAAATCATAGATGCTAGTAGCAGAAGTTTTGTGAGTGAACAAATAAGGATGATTCGTTCCAATTTGCAATATCTTATAGCAGATAGTAAGGATGGGATTGCAAGTACAATTCTATTCACTTCGTCAACAAGTGGAGAGGGGAAAAGTTTTGTAACGCTTAATATTGCAACATCTTTAGCATTATTAAATAAAAAGGTAGTTATTCTTGGATTAGACCTTCGTAAACCCAAAATCAATGATTATTTGGAAATAAACAGTAAGAAAGGAATGTCAAATTTCTTAATTGGTAAAGCCCAAATTGATGAAATAATTCAAAAAACAAAAATTGATAATGTTTTCTTGATTCCAAGTGGTCCAATTCCACCAAATCCATCTGAATTAATTTCCAATGGTCGAATTAAAGAATTGCTTGAAATACTCAAACATTCATTTGATTATATACTTATTGATACCCCGCCTTTAGGTTTAGTTACTGATGCAACACTTTTAGCACCCTATGCCGATATATGTTTTTACATTATTAGGCATGAAAAAACCCCAAAACAATTCCTTACAACCATTCCAGAATTGATTAGAAAAAAAGTTTTCAAATCTATCAACATAATTTTTAATGCTGTAAATCATAAAAATTCTTCTGAGTATGGATATGGATATGGATATGGATATGGATATGGATATGGCAACGGGTATTATGGAGAAGAAATAAGCAAAAAAGGCTGGTTAAAGATATTGTTTTCAAAAAAAAGTAGTAAATAAGATGATATTGTCGGTAAAAAGCCGATATCTCAATGAGTCTTTATATTCTTTCTAAGAAGTTGTTTATAAAAAAAGTTTAATTTCTATAATTTCAGACTCTTTTCAAGCGAAAACCTAAAACAAGTTTTCATTATCGTATGATTAATTCTGGCAATAGCCAAAAAATTAAAATTGGAATAATTGGGTTAGGTTACGTTGGGCTTCCACTTGCGATTGAATTTGGCAAAAAGTATTCTACTGTAGGTTTCGATATCAAGAAAGACCGAATCAAACAATTACTCGCTGGTTATGACTCAACTCTTGAAATGGAGAAAGACGTTATATTATCAACTAAAAATTTAACTTTTTCGTTTGATGCAGAAGATTTACAAAGTTGTAATATATTTATTATTACAGTCCCAACCCCCATTGATGATTTCAAGAAACCAGATTTAAGTTATTTAGTTAAAGCATCCACCATGGTGGGTAAAATACTTAAAGAAGGTGATATTGTCATTTATGAATCTACAGTTTATCCAGGATGTACAGAAGAGGATTGTGTGCCAGTTTTAGAGAAATACAGCAAGCTGCAATACAATACGCATTTTTTTTGTGGATACTCGCCAGAGCGAATAAATCCTGGAGACAAAGAACGCACTCTTGCAAAAATTCTTAAAATCACATCAGGTTCAACGGTTGAAACAGCTACATTCGTAGATCAGCTATATGGTTCAATTATCACAGCAGGAACTTATAAAGCACCCTCTATAAAGGTTGCAGAAGCTGCCAAAGCCATTGAAAATGCTCAACGTGATATTAATATTTCCTTCGTAAATGAACTGGCTTTGATATTTGACCGAATGGGTTTAGATACCAATGAGGTACTTGAAGCAGCCGGCACTAAATGGAATTTTTTAAAGTTTAAGCCAGGATTAGTAGGCGGTCACTGTATAGGTGTTGACCCTTATTATTTGGTGCATAAAGCCCAAAGTTTGGGTTATTCGCCACAGGTTATCTCTTCTGGACGTTTGGTAAATGATGCTATGGGAGGTTTTGTCGCTAAGAAAATTCTTAAAAAATTAATAGCAAATGGTTTACAATTACAATCTTGCCGAATACTCATTTTAGGTGTTACCTTTAAGGAAAATTGTCCTGATATTCGAAACACCAAAGTTATGGATATTTACCATGAACTCATAGATTTTGGTCTTGAAGTAGAGGTTTGTGACCCTTGGGCAAACCCATTAGAGGTTCACGACGAATTTGATATTCAACTTATAGATACACTCAATTTAAAAACTTACGACGGTATTATAGTAGCGGTAGCACATAATCAATTTTTATCTTTAGACCTTAAGAGTCTAAAGAAAGACATTCATTCAGTCGTTTTCGATATTAAATCTATCTTTGATAAAAAGATGGTGGATATCAGATTATAAATTTTTCTTCCCAAGTCCCATTTACTGGTAAGGATTCGTTCATTGAATAATTCTGTAATTATACCAAATAATACATTTCAAACGCTTAATCAGGAAGTGTTAGAGAGGGATTTTTCAAAAAATATCATACCATCATTTATTTGCAAATTTTCTCCTTTATCAACTTGGCATGTTATTCAGCTTGATGAAATAATTCAAAAAAAAATAGAAGTTAAATCACAAAACTTATATTTTGAAGATATACTTATTAAGAAACATAATCCTAATCTAATTTTCGAAAATGTCTCTAAAATCATTGACGAAAATCAGTTTTTTGCATTTAGAATAATTACTGCTGAAAATATTAAGCAGAGACTTCAATCAAATTTACCCCTTCATTTACTGACTATTTATTATCCATTTCACTTTTTCTTTAGAAGAGTATTACCTAAAACAAAAGGTTTTCGAAAAATTAGTAGGTTGCTAAACATACCAATAGATGTATCTAAATCTGAAATTTTAGGACGACTTATATATAATGGATTTAATATTGTTTCTTATAATGAAACAGATGAAGAAACGATTATTATTGCTAAAGTCAATTTTCAAAATAACCCAAGTCTAACAAAAACTCCGCCAAGTGAAGGACTAATGTTTAAAATGGTTAGAATGGGGAAAAATGCTAAAAATATCACAGTTTATAAATTTAGGTCAATGCATCCTTACGCCGAGTATGTGCAGGAATACATACATAACAATCATGGTTTGGATATTGGAGGCAAATTTAAGGATGACTTTAGGGTTAGTACAGGAGGTCGAATTATTCGTAAATATTGGATTGATGAGCTACCAATGATTTATAATTTAATCAAAGGCGATATAAAATTGATAGGAGTAAGACCAATAAGTGAACATTATTTTAATTTATACCCCGATTATTTAAAAGAATTAAGAGTCAAAACTAAGCCAGGCTTATTACCCCCATTTTACGCCGATATGCCTAAAACATTTCAAGAAATTGTTGACTCTGAAATGACCTATCTGCATGCGTATCAAAAAGCTCCTTTGATAACAGATTTTAAGTATTTGATGCGTATTTTAAATAATATATTCATCAAAAGAGCCCGTAGTCAATAAATAATTCAAGGTAATTACCGAATATATCTTATCAAAAATCTTGAATAATAATTAGTGTCCTCAATGAACCACAATAAAATAATGATGGTAGATTTAAAATCTCAATATTTGAGAATTAAATCTGAGATTGATTTAGCTATTCAAAACTGTATAGAAAATACCAATTTTATCAATGGACAACAAGTAAAAGATTTTGAACAAAAACTATCAACTCATTATCATTCAAACTATGTAGTTTCATGTGCCAATGGTACAGATGCTCTTCAACTTGCCTTGATGTCGCTTGATTTGCAAAGAGGAGATGAAATAATTGTACCTGCCTTTACTTATGTTGCTTCGGCAGAGGTGATTGGGTTACTTCAATTAACCCCCGTGATTGTTGATGTGGAGCCCGATACATTCAATATTAATGCAGCTATTGCAGCAGAGGGACTTAGTTCAAAAACAAGAGCCATCATTCCAGTTCATTTATTTGGGCAATGTGTGGAAATGAATAGCATTATGCAATTAGCTCATAATGAAGGCATTAAAGTAATTGAAGATACAGCCCAAAGTATTGGAGCAAGCTGTAAAATGACAGATGGTCAAAGTAAATATGCAGGTACTATTGGGGATATAGGTACAACTTCTTTTTTTCCATCTAAAAATTTGGGTTGCTACGGCGATGGGGGAGCAATGTTTACACAAGATGAAAACTTAGCTACAACATTACGGATGTTGGCAAATCACGGACAATCTAAAAAATATTACCACGAAATCATTGGTACAAATTCTCGTTTAGATACTTTACAAGCCGCTATTTTATTAGAAAAAGTAAAGCATATCGACCAATATAACCAAGCCAGACAAGCGGTTGCTCATTTTTATGATGAAGCACTTCAAAGCATTCAAGATATTATCATTCCATTCAGGAATCCATTATCAACACATGTATTCAACCAATACACCATCAAAGTACCTGCTGCATTGCGAGATAAACTGAAAGATTTTCTTCATACAAAAGGTATTCCGAGTATGATATATTATCCATTACCTCTTCATAAACAAAGTGCCTTTACTAAAATAAGTAAAATAATTGGTGGTTTACCAAATAGTAACGCACACTGCAACAGTGTTCTTTCATTGCCTATTCATACCGAAATGGAAGAATCGCAACTGAGTTATATTGTTGAAAATATGAAAGCCTTTTTCAAGAATAATTAATGATAAACTCAAATAATATATTTGTCCATGAATCCGCCTATATAGATGAAGGCTGTGAAATTGGCGAAGGGACAAAGATTTGGCATTTTTCACATATTATGTCAAGATGCAAAATTGGAATAGGCTGTAATATTGGACAAAATGTGGTAATCTCACCCGATGTAGTTTTAGGTAATAATGTAAAAGTTCAAAACAATGTATCAATCTATACAGGGGTGATTTGTGAAGACGATGTTTTTCTTGGCCCTTCAATGGTTTTTACCAATATTACCAACCCTCGAAGTGCCATCATTAGAAAAGACCAATACAAAAAAACTGTTGTTCATAAAGGAGCAAGTATAGGAGCTAATGCCACCATTATATGTGGAAATAATATTGGACAATATGCTTTAATTGGTGCTGGTGCAGTTGTTACCAAAGATGTTCCTCCCTATGCTTTACTTGTGGGTAATCCTGCCAAACAAATTGGGTGGGTAAGTGAGTATGGACATCGACTCAATTTTAGTAAAGAAGATGTTGCTCTTTGCTCAGAAAGTGGAGAAAAATATAAGTTATTTAAAGACCAGGTTATAAAACTGTAAAGAAAGTCAAAGTAATTACGCCATTCCCCTTAAATAAATGAAAACTTTTGCATTAATTGGAGCAGCAGGGTTTATCGCTCCTCGGCACTTGAAAGCAATCAAAGAAACTGGAAATACCTTGGTTGCAGCTTTTGATAAATTTGATTCAGTAGGTATTATGGATAGTTATTTTCCAGATACCCATTTTTTTACTGAATTTGAACGATTTGATAGGCATATTGATAAATTACGCCGAGAGGGAAATCCAGTTGATTTTGTAAGTATTTGTAGCCCCAATTACCTACACGATGCCCACATAAGATTTGGATTAAGGAATTTTGCTGATGTAATCTGTGAAAAACCACTTGTATTGAACCCTTGGAATATTGATGCTTTACTGGAAATAGAACGAGAATATGGAAAGAAAGTATACAATATTCTTCAGTTACGCCTCCATCCAAGTATTATTGCACTCAAACAGCGAATAGAGTCAGATACTTCAAATAAAATCTATGACCTTGATTTAACTTATATCGCTTCTCGTGGTAATTGGTACAATGCGAGTTGGAAAGGCGATGTAAGCAAATCAGGTGGGATAGCAACCAATATAGGCGTACATTTTTTTGATATGCTTACTTGGATATTTGGCAAGCCGAAACAAAATATGGTACATCTTCATCAAGAAAATAAAGCTGCTGGTTATTTAGAATTGGAAAAAGCTAAGGTACGCTGGTTTTTAAGCACAGATTATGAAACTTTGCCAAAATATATCAAATTAGCTAATAAACGAACTTTTCGGTCGATGGTTTTGGAAGGGGAGGAAATAGAATTTAGTGATGGATTTACAGATTTGCATACCCAAAGCTATGAGCAAATTTTGTTAGGAAACGGATTTGGTTTGAGTGAAGCATATCCATCAATTGAAATTGTACATGATATTAGGAATGCAAGAATTTCTCCGATTATGGGAGAAGAATGTCACCCATTTTTAAAGAACATTAATAAAGTAAGTAATGTCAATTGAAAAAATAAGTTTTAAACATTCAATTACGCCCAAAGACAAACTTTTTGATTTACGATTAAGTGATATCTGGCGATTTAGGGATTTACTCAGCTTATTCGTTTACCGAGATTTTGTAGCTGTATATAAACAGACAATACTTGGACCAATATGGTTTTTTATTCAACCTTTGTTTACGACCATTGTTTATACTGTAATATTTAGCAAAGTAGCGAAAATATCAACGGACGGTTTACCACCACTTTTGTTTTACTTGGCAGGTGTTAGCTCATGGAACTATTTTTCAGCGTGTTTTTCTAAAACTTCCAATAGTTTTACGGAGAATGCCCAACTATTTGGCAAAGTATATTTCCCAAGGGTGATTGTACCATTATCAGTCGTAGTAAGCAATTTATTGACTTTTAGTATCCAATTTTTACTTTTTATCTTATTATTAGGCTATTATTTGATTAAAGGAGTGAGTATTCATCCCAATATTTATATATTATTACTACCTATATTGGTGCTGATAATGGCATTTATGGGTTTGGGTTTTGGTATGTTAGTATCGGCATTGACAACAAAGTACCGAGATTTACAATTTTTAGTAACTTTTGGGATTCAATTAGCCATGTATGCTACCCCTGTAATTTATCCAACCTCTGTTATACCAGCTAAGTATCAGTGGATAATGACTGTCAATCCGATGGCTTCTATTATCGAAACTTTCCGTTATGCTTTTTTAGGCGTGGGCAGTTTTAGTTGGGAAGGATTGTTATATTCACTAACATTTACATTTACCATTTTCTCGCTTGGATTGATTATTTTTAATAACACTGAGAAGAATTTTATGGATACTGTGTAAAATCATGAATCGATGTGAAATTTGGAGGTAAAGAACAGCATAATATTTTGTATCATTTCAGTTTTACATTTTTCTGTTTTACATTTTGCGTCGGTACGCCGAAGCGTTTTACATTGAAAAACATACAGAACTTAAAAGCCCTCCCCAGAATTGAGGAAAGCTTATGAAGTGGGTATCATGAAAAAAGTAGCCAAACATAAAACTAATGCCTTTAATCCTCAATGATTGGGAAGTCTCTTGTGGACGAAAAAAACTTGCACAATTTCTAACCCTTTCCAACGATAGGGAACGGTCTGTTGCCGTGGACTTTTAAAATCCGATTACTGCTTGAGGATGTGTGAGGTCTTACAAAGAGATTTTGGTTGGTAACCGTTAAATAGGGATTTATAACACAAAACTGTTGAAAATATCGCTATAAATACGGGTAGAATTATTACCAACACCAACTACCCTAAAGGTGTATTCTTTTCCACTTTGTAAACTCGTAACCATAATGCTCGTACTGGTATTTGAACTGTTATTCATACTAAAAAACACACCCTGCAAGCCATTATAAAAATAGAAAACCTTTTGATCCTAAGGGTGAAAAATATTTATTTCTGATAACAATCATTTACGGAATTACATTCTTTAATTGTGCCAAAGAAGATATTTCTAAATGATAGATAATCAATCTTTAGAAAAACTAACACAACTCAACAATCAAAGTTATACATTATCCTAAGTTTTAACAGCAATCAAATGAGAAATGTCATTATTGGAACAGCATACAATTATTCTAAAGAATCAATGTTACCATTTTTAAATTCTTTAGAAAAAACAGGATTCAAAGGAGACCTCATCTTTTTTATTAATAATAGTACTGAAGTTATTTATGATAAATATAGTTTTAAACTTAAATTGATAAATTTTGAAAAACAAAACCGTTGGTATATTCGCTTTTTTAAATATTTAGAATATTACACACCCTTATTTATAAAAGACCTTATCAAATTTTGTATTACTACCTTAACATTACGACGTCTTAAAAAAGGAAGGTCTCTACCGAATTGGGTATTTTCTAAATATTATTTGGATTATTATGTGGCTACGAGCAGGTTTATGTTGTATTATAGCTACCTAAAACAAAATGAATACGATAATGTATTTTTAACTGATACCAGAGATGTCATATTTCAGGAAGATATTTTTAAAAAAATAGAGGCAAATAAAGTATATGCTTTTGAAGAAAATGGCGAAATAATTTTAGAAAAAGAAAATTGGAATAAACAATGGATAATTGCAGGTTATGGGAACGACGTATTTGAAGAGATAAAACAAAATAACATTTATTGTTCAGGAACAATACTTGGTGATTACGAATCCATTTGTCATTTTTTAAATGATTATACGAGTCATATCATAAGGGATAAAATACCTAATAAGATGGAGGGGTTTGACCAAGGAATTTTTAATTATTTTATTAGTTATAAAAAACTTCCTTATTTTACGAAATTACCGAATGGTAATAGGGTATTTACAGTCGGAATGCAAAAAATGGAGGATATAAAGATTGTAGACAATAAAATTTATTACGAAGGACATTTAGACCTTTTTCCTTCGGTAATACATCAATATGATAGACATGTTACCCTCAGAGAATTTATTCTATCATGTTATGTTTAAAGGGATACCAATTGAATACAAAAAAAGTTACTACTCAGGTACTTTTATTGTAATTTTTCAATAAAATATATAAATTTTTAAAGAATTTTTGGGCAATTTTTAGAAAAGTATCATCAAATCGTATTTTCCTAAGAAAACCAGAATTTTCTTTAATCAATAGTTTGGCATTTTTATTAAAAAAGTACAAATTTCATATTATAAAATTGTATTATTTCAACAAAAAAGTACCTGAGTAGTAACCAAAAAAATATTCTATAAATGAAACCCATTATTATAGTAGAAAATTTATCAAAACAGTACCGTCTTGGTAACATTGGTACAGGCACGCTTTCTCATGATTTGAGGAGATGGTATCACCGCATGAGAGGTTTAGAGGATCCTTATCTTAAAATTGGTGAAACTAACGATCGCACAAAAAAGGGTACCAGTGAATATGTATGGGCATTAAAAGACATTAATTTTGAGGTAATGCCTGGTGAAATTTTGGGAATCATTGGAAAAAATGGTGCAGGGAAATCTACATTGTTAAAGATTTTATCAAAAGTTACAGGGCCTACCACAGGCGGAATTCATTATAATGGAAGAATCGCCTCCTTATTAGAAGTAGGAACTGGATTTCATCCTGAACTGACCGGGAGAGAAAATATATATTTGAATGGAGCAATATTGGGGATGACCAAAACTGAAATAAAATCGAAATTAGATGAAATCATTGATTTTAGTGGGGTTGAACGTTACATTGATACGCCAGTCAAAAGATACTCTTCTGGTATGATGGTACGGTTGGGTTTCGCAGTTGCCGCACATTTGGAACCTGAAATATTAGTTGTTGATGAAGTTTTGGCTGTTGGCGATGCTGAATTTCAAAAAAAAGCCATTGGAAAAATGCAAGATGTAAGCAATAAAGAAGGTAGAACAGTATTATTTGTGAGTCATAATCTGAGTTCTATAGAAAAATTATGTCATAGAACTATTGTATTAAAAAATGGGGGAATAAATTTTGAAGGAAAAACCAATGAGGCAATACGTTCTTATTTGGCAAATATGTCTAATCAGTCTAAAAATATTATGGAAAATATTATTATTTTGGATGAAGTGGTTTTAATAAAAAAAGTAACAGTAAATGAATCGGAGTGTCAGAATATTATTATTACAGGAAATAATAGTACACTGGAAGTCAGAATAATAGGGACCTTATATGAGAAACAGAATATGTGTTTTGAGATATTATTAAAAAACGAGCGAGAAGAACCATTAGCATTATTTAATAAAGAATTTGCAGAGTTCGAAATGCCTACTTATGAAGCAGGGGAGTTTGAAATAGTCAGAAAAATTAGTTTACCTAAAAAAATGAATAAAGGAATATATTTTATAGATATTCAACTAACAAAACCCTTAGAAAAATTTTATGTATTAATATCAAATGCAATTACATTAAATTGTAGCGGGTATATTAGTAACTCTGGTTTTACGTATAGGTATAAAGATGCTGGAGTAATGTTACTTGAATGATAATAATTAATGGCTTTCATTTAAATATTAAAAAAAATTAGTAAAATTTTTGCAGATTATTCTTTGATGCACACTTACTGTACTTTGTGAATCTGCTTAAACTTTTAAAAAGTATTCCTAAATAGGTGAAAATTTTTTGTTGCGAACTAAAAACTCAACATAGAATCAGAATACTCAACAAATATACTATTGAAATGTAGATTTTACCACATTTGACAATTGAAACACGGGGTTTAGACCCAACTTTACCGCTAACAGAGATAGTTGAAACCATTTTTTACTGAATGAAAACAGGAAGCGTCGGCTGTCCGACTTCAATGGGAAGAACTACCAACAAAAGAGTTTTTTTAATAGAACTGTACTTAGTTGGAATACCCTTTACTATCAGTAAACAAGTGGCGTAAGCCGCTGTTGTCAAAAGCCAATTGTTGGAAAAATATTCAAATATTTTATACACAAATCTAACATATTTAGACCTTTATCTTATTGAGTTGAAGTCATACTTCAGCGAAAAAATAGTAGGGTTGCCATCAGTTATCAAAGGCGTAAAGTCACTCAAACATTATAATACACTCTTTTTAGCTGATATTCAAGGCTTTAACTTTGCAATTTCTACTCTTCAATAGAGACAACATCATGACCTATTTCAGATACAGATCCTTTTTGATTAATTTTTTACTGTGCTAAAAGAGATTGGAATTAATTTAAAAAACTGGTTTCCAAATGCTGACTCAGGGTTTTATTCTAAAGAGTTTAGTAAAGCATGTGAAAAGGAAAATATTATTCCCATAAACCTAATCCTCGAAATAACAACAATTAGCAAGCCCTTTGTCAGTCGGATACTCACCTTTTTGATGAAGAACTTTATAAAGACAGGGCAGTAATTTACAATCAAATGCTTGGAGTGATGGTTTCAAAGCACTATTTGTCAGGTTTGAATTTTCAGTCAAAAACTAAATGTCTTTACATTTCATAGCATTCTCAGTCATTTTTTTACGCAAAATCAACAAAAAATAAAATTTTAAATAGCTTCAATAATAAATTTTAGGTAATCAAGTTTAGTGTAAAAAATAAAATAAATTTCTATTTGATGATAAACATATCTGAAAATTTTCACTATCCTATATTGTTCATTATTTTTAACAAAGTAGAATCAACCCAAAAAGTTTTTAATGAAATTCGGAAGCAACAACCGCAATTTTTTTTTATCGTTTCAGATGGACATAGGTCTAATAAAAATGGAGAAAAAGAAAAGGTAGAATATATTAGAAATTGGGTTTTAGAACACATAGATTGGGATTGTGACGTTAAAATATTATTCCGTGAACAAAACGTGGGCTGTGGTAGAGGGCCGTCTGAAGCAATAACATGGTTTTTTGAACATGTAGAAGAAGGAATTATTTTAGAAGACGATTGTTTACCTAACGATACCTTTTTTAAATTTTGTTCAGAATTATTAGAGAAATATAGAGATAATCTTAAAATTTCTGCTATTTCAGGAAATAATTTTCAGTTGAAACAACCTATGGAAATTTCAGATGACTATTATTATTCTATATTTCCATCGAGTTGGGGTTGGGCAACTTGGAAAAGAAGTTGGGATGGGTTTCAATTGCATATTACGGGTTGGAAAGATATAGAAAAAAAACAAATACTTGATTTCGTATTTAAGGAAAATAAATATAAGCTATGGTGGAAACAAGAACTCTATAAAATAGAAAAAAATCCTCCTCAAGATATGTGGGATTGTCAATTTCACTTGCATAGTATGAAACGTAGGCAATACGCAATTATTCCAAAAGTAAATTTAGTTTCAAATATTGGATTTGGAGAAGATAGTACACATTTTAATAGTGCAGACAATTATTTGTTAAATCGTCCTACTTATCAATTAAATTTCCCTTTAAAGCACCCATTTCAAATTAAAAGAAATTATAAAGCAGATATTTTTATTCAAAATATAATTTTTGGAAAGATTGAAGTAGAAAGTTATTTTAATAGAATAAAGCGATTTATTAAAAGGCTTATTTAAATGAAAGAAAATATTTGCTTTAATTTCGTTTTTAAATGATAAAATTTATGAGTATTATTGAAAGAAAAATATTGTCATTCTTGAGAATAGTCTATAAAAGTATATCTGATGAGCATAATAGATATGATGGTGTATCTTACGATTTTGAAGATGCAAGTCTGCGAAATCAACAAGCATCAGATTTAATTAAAAATCGGTTGAATGATGATACCCCCTTAATGATTGGGCGTTTTGGTGCTACTGAGATAGCTTATCTTACTAATAGTCTAATAGTACAAGATTGGTTTTTTCGTAAAAGAGATTATTACATTACTAATAAAATAAATTCCTTTTTATGGGAACAACAGATTATTCATGATATGATTTATGTGTCTGGTTTCTTTCCTCACTCAAACGAAAATGCTAAACGTTACAGTGACTTATTATTAGAGGATATAAAATATTTAGATATATTAGGAACATGGTTATATAGAGAGAGATTATTAAAAAAAGAGCTATCTCATACTATTAAGATACAATTGCCAGATATTGAACCTTATTTTCATGAAAATCCGTGGAGTGAAGCTTTGGAAGGTAAAACGGTATTAGTTATTCATCCTTTTCAAGAAAGTATATTAGCTCAGTATGTTAGTAGAGAAAAACTATTTAAAGATAAGCGGGTTCTTCCCAAATTTAATTTGAAAACTATTAAGGCAATACAAAGTGCAGGAAATTCAAAAACAATTTTTAAAGATTGGTTTGAATCCTTAGATCATATGAAGTCTGAAATGGACAAAATAACTTTTGATATTGCCATAATAGGTTGTGGAGCTTATGGCTTTCATCTTGCAGCTCATGCAAAAAGATCAGGTAAAAAAGGAATACATTTAGGGGGAGCCACCCAAAATCTTTTTGGAATTATTGGGAAACGTTGGGAAGCTCATGAACCCACACGAAAATTTATGAATCAATATTGGGTTAGACCTTTGGAAATTGAGAAACCAGCGGAGATTCAATTGGTAGAAAATGGCTGCTATTGGTAAAATGCTTTTATATTTCAAAATCTAAACCCGATACAA